>JAYKIC010000224.1:0-4524 GCA_035284985.1 Leptolyngbyaceae cyanobacterium | reverse complement strand
TGGAGTAGTGATACGTTTTTCTATCAAACTGCCGTGAAGATGGGGGGGGAAACCCTGATTGACTGGACCCGTCGCTATGGCTTTGGCGAAAAGACGGGGATTGAGCTGTGGCGGGAAGAGTCCCCTGGGCTAGTGCCGGATGATGCCTGGAAACGGGAAAATATTGGTGAGAAGTGGTTTCCCGGCGACAGCATCAATATGTCCATTGGCCAAGGCTTTTTGCTGGGTTCTCCGTTGCAGGTGGCGGTGATGTTTGCGGTGGTGGCCAATGGGGGCGATCGCGTGACCCCCCATCTGCTGCAAAATGGCAAACCTGATTCGGAATGGCGCACCTCATTGGAGATTAGTGATGCCACCATGCGGGTGTTGGAGCAGGGGGCCAGACAGGTGATCACCAGTGGTACGGGGGTGGGAGTGAACAGTCCCATGGTGCCCCTGGCAGGCAAAAGTGGGACAGCGGAAGATCCACCCCGGCTCTCCCATGCGTGGTTTGGGGCCTATGGACCCTATGGTGATCCGCAGCGTCCCCCAGAGATTGTGGTGGTGGCTTTTGGGGAAAACTCTGGAGGTGGCGGCGGGAAGACCACCGGGCCAATTGTGCGGGAAATTCTGGAAGCTTATTTTGAGCTTTACCCCTATCCCTAATAGCCCCGTCCGAAAATTGGGGTGGAGTAACCCCGCAGCGGGTACACCACCCCAAATTTCGGACGAATCTAATAAGCGAAAGATGCTGAGGTTGAGGCTACGGGACAGTTGCTCTAGGAAAAAGAGACTGCCCACGGAGTTACCTGCTGGGTTGAGGGGGGGGCTGTAGCACGCGATCGCCCCCTGACCGGGCACGATGGCTAGAATGGCCCCACTCACCCCCGATTTGGCAGGCAAGCCAACGCTGATGGCAAAATTGGCAGATTCTTCGTATAGGCCACAGGTGCCCATAATGGCGGTGACAATGCGCTGATGGTTGGGGTGAATGCCCACGCTGCGGTCCACCAGCAACATCCCTAATCGGCTTAGGGTTTCCACTGTTACCGAAATGCAACACACTTGCTCGTAAGCATCTAGGGTCGCTTGAATGTCTCCGCGTAAACGGTTGGCTTGGGCTAATTGGCGAGCGATCGCCCGATTCCGTTCATTGGGTAATTGGCGCACTGATTCCAAAACCGTGCGGTCCAGCTTGAGCGTAGTGCCAGTATGCTGGTCCAACCATTGACAAAAGGCGGTGCAACGTTCGGTTCCAGTTTCCCCAGGGAGCAGGGAAGCCAAGGCGATCGCGCCACTATTTAACATGGGATTGCGCGGATGCCCCTGATCCTGCTTCAACTGGGCGATGGAATTAAAGGGTTGGTCCGATGGTTGAGTCCCCACCCATTCAAATATGGTCGTAGCCCCTAACCGATCGAGTAAATAGAGCAAGACAAACGGTTTGACCACACTCATCAACGAAAAGGCCAACCCCGACTTCCCGCCTCTATAATGCTGACCATTGAGGGTGATCATCTGGACTGCAAACCAGCCAGGATGGGCATGTTCAAGGTGGGAAATATAGGTAGGAACTCGGCCAGCTTTAGCCCGGTATTGGCTTTGTCGGACCCAGGTATCAATCTGCTCTTGGGTTAAGCTCCAAGAATGGGGAATAAAATTCACGATGGCAAGTCTAGTGCAATTGAAATTCCGCCATGGCAATGGATGATGCAGCAATGTCATGGTATCGCTATCATAGCGGTTGCCCGTCGGAATAACCACTGTGCGACATCCTGTGCTGTGACATCAGGCATCAGGGGATATGCAGGGGGGGGGCAATAAAATCAATTTGAGATTATTGTAGGACTGTTGACATCAATGCCAAATAGTTCATCCACCGCTTGATTCATCCAGAAATAGCCTGTTAAGTTATCAATGGCGATTCCCAAGTGAATATTTTCATCCCATCAATTTTCCACTATGAAGCTGAAGCAGTTTAGAACGTTCCATCGTGTTGTCGCTCCCATTGTCCTCCTGCCACTCCTAATTACGATGTTTACGGGGGTCTGTTATCGTCTAGGCAAAAGCTGGTTTGGGTTGTCCCGTGACCAAGTACATTTTTTAATGGTGATCCATGAGGGCGAATATCTGGGCCATACCCTGGAGCCAGTTTATGTTCTCCTCAATGGGTTGGGGTTGTTGTGGATGATGGTGACGGGCACGGTGATGATTTACCAGAATCTGAAGGCGGCGGGTTGGTTTCGGCGGCCAGAATCGTCACAGTAGGCTAAGGCAAGGGGAATAGGCTTAACGATATCCTTAACGGGCCACTTCAGCGATCGCTTCCTGGGGCGGGTCCGGTAAGGGGTTTTGAGGCATTGGCAGGGTTACGCCTAGCTGTTTCAAGGGTAATTGAATGGTAAATGTGGGTCCCTCCCCTACGGTTGATTGACAGGTTAACTGACCGCCATGTTTCTCGGCGACGATTTGGTAGCTGATGGACATGCCCATTCCGGTTCCCTTGCCCATGGGTTTGGTGGTGAAAAAGGGGTCAAAAATTTGTTGTTGGATTTGGGGGGGAATCCCCATGGCATTATCGGCGATCGCCACCTCCACCCATAGCTCATGTTCTGCCCCAGCAATCAGGGCCGTGTGAATGGTAATTTGCCGCAAGGGCACAACCTCCGATTCATGGGGATGGTGAGCACCCTTGTCTTCAAGGGCATCCACGGCGTTGGCTAAAATATTCATGAACACCTGGTTGAGCAAACCGGGGTAACACTCCACCCATGGCACATCCCCATAGCATTTTGTGATCGTCACTTCCGGGCGACTAGGGTTAGCCTTGATCCGATGCTGCAATAAAATTAGGGTATTATTTAAGCCCTCATGGATGTCCACCGCTTTGATTTCCGCTTCATCCATATGGGAAAACTTCCGTAAAGACAGCACAATATCACGAATCCGTTTTGTCCCTAGTTGCATCGATTGGAGGATTTTGGGCAAGTCTTCCTGAATAAAAGATACCTCTAAGGCTTCTAGGTCTGAGTCGAGCTGGGGATGGGCGGCTGGATAATATTGTTGGTACAGCTGCATGGCTTTCAGTAAGTCTTGGGTGTAGTCCTCTACATGGGATAGGTTGCCATGGATAAAATTGACTGGATTGTTAATTTCATGGGCCACTCCAGCCACTAACTGCCCTAGACTGGACATTTTTTCGGCTTGAATCAACTGTTGTTGCTGCCGACTGAGTTGGTTGAGGGCGGCTTCCAAATCCGTATTTTTTTGCCGTAGTTGGGTGAGCAAAAGTTTGACTTGCTTAATCAATTGATTGAGGGCATCGGCGAGAATGCCGACCTCGTCTTGCTGGTGGACGGGCACTTCCAAGTCAAAGTTCTTGTCTTGGGTGATGCGCTGGGCCACTGTGGTGACGGATTGGAGGGGGCGGGCGATCGCCCGACTATTCCACCAAGCCACCACTGCGGCGATCGCCAATGACGCTAACAAACTCCCCAAAACCAGTTGGTTCCGTAGCTTTTCGGCCCGTAGCAACGCGACTTCCGCCTGTTTCTCCTGGGCATCAACCTGAGTTTGCCACCGAGCTAGCTCATCGGAGAACTCAATAAAGGCGATAAATTCGGGGCTACGTTCCAACTCCAATAGAGAGTCTTGGGCGGCGGCGACATCGGTGAGCTGGCCTGAGCGATCGTACAGTGCTTCAACCGTTTGAATAAATAGCTGAATGCGTTGGTGTAGTTGGGCTACGGTTATTTCATACTCCGAGAGATGGCTGTAGTAATTAGGTGGAGTGATGGTAAGATCGGCTGGGGCGGCGGTGGGATTGGGGAGGGGTGCGTCGGCATCAAGGGCGCTGCCACCGTCATCGTGGGTTGTCTTATGTTGAGCGAGTACCATTTGAATGCTAGTCAATCGCCCTAACAGGGTCTGGCTTTCAACCCAGAAATCAACCTTGTTAGCCAAATGGGGTGACAGTTGTTGGGCGGGACGGTTATATAAGATTTGAATCTGTAAATCGTTCAGAAGCTTACGCTCTGAGGTGGCCATCCGCTGATCCTCAAGGGCGCTTTGCTGGTGGTGGTTGCCAATCACAAGACCTGATGTTGTACCTGTCAGTGCGATTCCCAAAATCAGGCCGTAGCCACAGAGAAGACGTTTGTGAATGGTCATAGGGTTGATTCGAGTGAGATTTCAGGCTATCTGAGGGCGACCGTATATTTACAGAGTACCCTATCTCATTTTGCAACTATCACGACTTAGCAAAGTTTACGAGGAAAAGAGGGTTTTGATACAAAGTTGACAAGTTTGCCCAGTCGTGAACTATGCTGGGTGCGATCGCCACTCCCCCCTATATCTCTTTACCTGAGGGGGCATTGCGCTTCAAACTTTGTTTGTAATTCACTCTCTTGACAGTTCTTGAGCTGATTGACTGACAAAACTTTTCCCCTCATCCCTAAATCCCTTCTCCCACAAGGGGAGAAGGGACTTCAAACCAGGTTCTTGGGTCGAAAGCCCCTCTCCCGCTCTGGGAGAGGGGTTGGGGTG
>JAYKIC010000223.1:0-2628 GCA_035284985.1 Leptolyngbyaceae cyanobacterium | reverse complement strand
GTTGTTTAAGGTTTGGGCTACGGACTCATCCCAGTGGCTTTTCATAGAATTACGGGTAGCGAGTGGCGAACAAGATGGTTATACCATTTCATGGGGCTTTGGTGTGGGTGGCGCGATCGCCCTTTTTAACCCCTTGCTCAATTATGTCTAGGGTATGTCTGGGGACCAGATGTTGTTTTAAAGGATATCAAAGGAAGGGAGCGCTCCTCTTCTGATACTTTATTTTCAAGCTAGTGCCTACTCCTTGCTGGCTAGAGGAGAGCAGTCAAGAAAATCCCTCAGGAAAATTTCAAAAATTTTTTTGAGTTAATTCTCGTAAAAAATACCGATACACTCTCATCGGAGGTAGCATTGGCCTCCTCTTTGGGAAAAATTAGGGTGGTGTTGATTACTCCATGCTGTATTAAGCCCTTGCGATGTTACTTTAAAGATAATATTAAGCAGTGCTATCTCCGTAATACTGCTCAAATACTGATGTAAAAATTATAAATCTCACCAAAAAAAAGTGAGGAGTTACCATTGGCCAACGTTGGGGAATATTGAGAGTAAGAGCAAAAATGGGCTGGACTCCAAGGAGCTATGATTCCTACTGGAAACTGTGTGGTTACTGGACAATGCCCAACACCCAGAGAGGAACAAATCATCAGTTGAGGACCATTTAGGGCATACCGCAATGAGTATTTATCTCAAAGAAACTGCGATCAATGAAACCGGACTCAAAGAACCAAGCTTCAATGAAACCAGATTGGGGCATTCGACTTTGATGCTATTTAACATTGAATCCCACGATCCAATTTTAACAAATTGCCAAACGCTGATATTCATTAATCCCCTGATTTGGGCCGATCTGAACAGTATGGGCTGCGATCGCCCCAGTCGATTCCCGGATGGTGGCAGTGTTCAAATTCCCCTATCTTCCTTCAACCATGGTGTATCCCACATTGCTCACATTTTGGAGCAGTGTCCCCAGGTGCGATCGCTGCATATTTATACAACGGGTCGCCCTGGTCGATTGGAACTAGGGCGGGACGTGTTAACCAATAAAACGATTGAACGCTATGCTTGGCAATTGCAATCGTGGTTTTCTGGCTTACCGAGTTATGTCACCCCCACATTAACGTTAGGCCATTGTAATGTGGGGGATGGCCTTCAGGGGATTCGGTTGATTGATCAACTCCACCATTTGACGGGTTGTCATATTCATTGTTTAAGCTCTGCCAATGGTCGCCATCTCCAGGCGGTTTAGTTACCGGAGATGACGCTAGAAATTGCGGCTCTAGAAATTGCGGCTCTAGAAATTGCGGCTAGACTAAGGGGTTTGTGCGGCTTGGCAGTAATCCAGGGTAGGTTGGACTGATTCGATGGTATACGGGGCGTTGGGGGTAAGGATGAATTCGCTAATACCTACATCCGTGACCGGATTTCCCCAATCGAACGTGTAGCCTAACCCTGTCCAAGGCACACCGGGTATATGGCGAAAACTTTGGAAATAAAGGTTGGTATAAAAGGACTGATAATGAGCAATGTTGTTGATTTGAGCTGGATTTTCATCAAATCCAATATTGCACTGGGTATCGTTAATTTCTGGATCAACACAGGGGCGAAATAAATCCTCTGGAGCGACCCATAGTTGCACAAATACGTCGTAATTCCAGTCGTAATGCAGTCCTAAATGTTGCTTTAAGCGCAAATCTAACTCCTCTACCGTGGCATCGGGATTCTGGGCCAAATACTGTTGGCAAAATTCTTGAATTTCCGGGGCCACCGTTACCCATGTTAGATAGTTTTCGCTAGCAGCGGTGTGGGTATTGGGTTGGATGAACTGTTCGTAGGAAAACCAATTTTTCCATGTCACTACTAAAATTTTGCTGTGGTCTTCATTCCAAATCAGGTGAGGGGTGTCGGCGGTAATGGCGGTTAGACTGTTGATATTTTCGCCCAATTCCACACGGGCTGCATCTTCAACGGCTTGATTGTAGTTGGTTTGAAGTTGCTGTTCCGTTAGACCGCCAGCGGTGGTCCATAGCAATGCTGGGGCGATCGCCCCTGTCCCCACTCCACCGATCCATCGCCCGATTCTCAATGCCCGACGCAGTGCAACCTGTTTCATAGTACCCCCCTAACCATTCACGAACTTTCAACAAACTTGCCAATTTACTCAGGGACTTCCAAGAAAATAAAGTAGCCGTTATGGGGCGGTGGACATCGCCCTACAACTTGTTTTTTGTAATCTGCAAGTCCCTCCAAGGTGCAATGATTTTAGCGGTCTTAGGGCCATGCTGTTTGGGAATTGATCCAAACTGTTACGTGACCATTCCTTGCCCTTTTACTACCAGGGTGGCTTGACAATTGGCTCGCTCAAGGGCAATAGTTGAGTTCTTCTTCGTCGAGGTATGGCGATCGCTCCCTTGATTAGAACATTAGATTGCTCTCCGGTGCGCGGGAAAAGTCCCACCCATAGGTTTAGAGAGTTTTGATCAATCAATTTGAGAGGCTTTCCGTGCAAACTCAACGATGGTTTCAATGGCTTGGGATTCAACTTCAGGCATGGTTGGCTAGGGTGCCGATTATGAAATTGCGGGGGTCTTTACTGGAAGACTCAAAATTTAGCCTCAATTTTTTGGTATT
>JAYKIC010000222.1:0-9633 GCA_035284985.1 Leptolyngbyaceae cyanobacterium | reverse complement strand
TCGTCAATCTAACTTTAATCCTGTTTGACTTGAGCTATGTGCCCATGCGGGACTTCTGGTTGCAGGGAAAGGTAGAACTGTACTGGTTGAGAGCATTTGGACTAGATCGGACCATTACTCTTTCAGTGCCGATTCTTTCCGATCGCCCTGACTCCTCCCCCATCACCCAGCTTTATGACCCGGTTAAAGGCATTGAAGCCAATCCTGATACCCAGCTTTACTTGGACTTGGTGGATGAACTGCGGGCCGTAACTTTGCCAGAGGGGCTGGAATCGACTCCCGCTCGACTGCTGCTAGCGCGTTTGCAGCAACGGAGCGTTGAACTGCTCAATACGAATCCCTTCGAGGCCGCAGGTAAAAGTGCCCGTCTAGCGCAAATTCAGGGGCGCATGACCAAGCGCGTGCTCAAAGAAGGCGAATCAGCGCAGCAAGCATTTGAAACCTTCTGGACCGTGGAGTATTTAACCAGTCAAGGGGTGGAAGAGAGTCTAGGATTCTTTCAGCAACAAATCCGGCCCCTGTTTGCCACTAATTACTCTCGCCCCATCAGCGAGGTGGGTGCCCCAGTGGATTATTTTCCCCTGCTGGATGTACCATTTATGCTGATATTTTTCATTGAGTTTGTGGGACGCACGTTTTTAATCAGTCGCCGCTACAGCGGAGTAACGTGGAAGGATGCCCTGTTTTGGCGCTGGTATGACATCTTTTTGTTTCTGCCTGCATACCCGTTTTTGCGATCGATTCCCGTGGTGATTCGCCTGGGTCAAGCGGACTTGCTGGAGGTTCAAACTGTGCGATCGCAGTTTAGCCAGGGTTTTGTGGCGAATATTGGTAGCGAGCTGACGGAAGTGGTAATCATTCAGATCGTCAACCAAATGCAGACTTCCATTGAAAGTGGAGACTGGGCCAAAGCACTGAGTGAAACGGAATCACGGCAATATGTGAACCTCAACGATATCAATGAGGTTGAGGAAATTGCTAACTTGATTGTGCGCTTAGTCATTTACAAGGTTTTGCCTAACATTCAGCCAGAGGTGGAAACCTGGTTACAGTACAACTTGGATGGCATGATTCAGCAAGCACCCGGATATCAACAACTTCAGACCATTCCCGGAGTGAGCGATTTACCTCAACAGGCCAGCCAACAATTAGCGACGACATTGGCAAAAAATCTTTACCGGGGAATTGTCAGTTCCTATGAAGACGACTCAGGGAAGGCCGTCACAGCCCAACTAGTGCAAAAGTTTAGTGATTCTTTGGCCAAGGAAATTCGGGAAGAACGTCCTCTTGGCGAATTGCGGGATCTACTGATTGCCCTGTTGGAAGAAGTGAAAATTAACTATGTGGAACAGCTTTCCCAGGATGATTTGGAGGAAGTACTGGCTCAAACCCGTCAATTGCGCCAACAAACCAATGCGTAAAGGGGCGTAAAGGGGCGTAAAGGGCCATTGATCCCTACCCGATCGGAGATAGGCCAGGGATCAATGGGAGGCATCATCAAGCAACCCATTAGAGTCGTCCGAAAATTGGGGTGGAATACCCGCTGCGCGGGTATTCCACCCCAATTTTCGGACAGGTCTATTTTGTAACCAAGAAGCTTTCGGCAATCAAATCTGGAAATACTTAAGCTTAGGTTATTTTTTGCCCTTCACTTAAGGCCAACGTGAACTTGTGGATTGATGTTTTTCACGGAAGTAACAGCCTATAGTTTTTTTTTACCTTTCAGTCGGGCGATCGCCCTTAAAATGATTCGAGGTAGATATTGACCAGTTTTTTTTATTTTCTGTACTGGGCAGAAACAATTTGCATTATGGCTGAGCCGTTTAACCTCAATCGCCTTCAGCAGTCGTCTTCAACCGATGCGGATGGCTTGAGTTTGGTACTAAAACGACTAAACCAAAATATGCAGCGGGATCAATTAGTACAGCAAACCACTGATCATGTTCGCCAGTCTCTACAAGTCGATCGAGTCATTTTGTACTATTTTTACAGCCAATGGCAGGGACAAGTTACGTTTGAATCCCTCAGTAGCCCTGCTTTGTCCATTTTAGGGTCCACAGGACCAGAAGACTGTTTTAACGAAGAATATGCCTCGTTGTATCTAGCAGGACGGGTAAAGGCGATCGCCAATATCGAAGTGAGTGACATTACCCCTTGTCACCGAGACTTTTTGCGGAATCTCTACGTTCGCGCCAACTTGGTTGTTCCCATTCTGATTCCCACTGGTCTGTGGGGGTTACTGATCGCTCACCATTGTCAGGGCGATCGCCCTTGGTCCCAGCCAGACATCAATATCATGCAACAGGCCGCCTCTACCCTCGCCACAGCGCCATCCATCCTGCGGCAAGAATAGAGGGATGTTATGTTGGGCAACCCCTACAAGTTAGCCCCCTACTCATCGATAGATTAGTTGAGAGGTTACTCGTTACCATCCGTCCCATCTTCTGGTGACACTTGGTTTTCCTCAGGGGACAAATCCGGTAAGCTACCGGGATTATCCAGCTTCGCCATCATCACCGTGATATTAAAGCGGGCAGTGGTTTCATCTTGAATATCGGTGGTAAACCCAATGGCCCGAAAAGCCGATAGGGTTGCGACTTGTTCGGGTGGCAAGGGGGGAATGGGCAAATTATTCTTGCCGTTGATCAATGCCTCCAAATTTACGAAGAAATAGCCATTTGCATTGCTAGCATTGTTGCCAGTCGCTTGTTGAAACAGCGGATCATTGCCGAGGGAATTGGTGGGTTTAGGCATTAAACTTTCAGTAATGTTACCCAGGGTAATGACAGCGGTGTCGTCAACCCAAGCCCGTGTGACCACCAATGATCCAAACGGTGCGGCCCAATCGGTGACGGCAATATCACTGATGGTTTTCGGGGTCACTTGGAATTGGTAGCGATCGCGCATCACTTCATCCAACTGGGCAAAGGTTTTATCGGCAGTGGGGCGATCGCCCGATTCCGCTAATATCACTAAACCCACTGTTGGGGAAGCTTCCGGGGTTTCTGGGGCATTCACCAGCGCGAGGGAAAATCCCCCCGTCATCCAACCCACTAAATCGGTGTCAATATTCAATCCTGTTAAGGTTTGAAACCCGGATCGAATATTTTCGGGATTTAGCGGTCCTTTAATACCCTCACTAGACCGTTGATCGAGCGTATCCCACAACTGCTTAAAGCTACTACCCGCCACCATTACCAGGGTATCCTGGGGTAATTTATCTAAAACCTGTTCTGCTGATTTACCCGGCTGATAAGGGGTAGGGGCATCCTGCTTCAGCCATGTAAGCCCGTTAAAGGTCAAGCCTTCATCGTTAATCATCACACTGGCCGCAATGCCTTGGCCCTGCTGTAAAACATCCAAGCCTTGGGGCGGGGTCGCCTGCACCGTATTCGCCGCTGCGAGGGTAGCCGCTGCGGCACTGTTGACATACATATCGATGAAGGAGTCAGGCGTTGAAACCTGCTCAGCCGCCCGATCATACCCCGGAATATCTAACACCGATTGCTCCCCTTGATGGGTATCAATCACCTGCTCCAAGAGGCGGTCATCCGTGGTCAAGGCCAACATTTGTCGGTCTAGCACAGTGGCGAAATAGGGGGCACTGCCATCACCATCAACAGAAAATGATTGAATTTCCACCCCATTGTAATCCCGCTTAGCCCCCTCACCCGCTGCCGCTAAAGCCTCTTGCAGAATGGATTGGGCCTTGAGCGGATCAGCAATGGGCAGCAATAGCACAGGAGCCTGGGATTCATCGGGATCAATTAATTCTGGGTTTACCCCTCCGTCATCCGGGGGCGTTTCCGCGTCCTCTGGGGGAGGCGAATTTTCGGAATCTGCAATGCCGTCCTCGTCGGGGGCACTACCCGCATCGCCAGGATCAGGGGATTCTGGGTTGATGGGTTCAACCTCTGGGGGAAAGACGACGATGGTAATTTTTTCACCGACCCATGGCTGGATGTCTTCGGCGTAATTCAACCCATTGTCTGTGAGGAGGCGATCGCGCCACAGCGCTAACTGACTATTAAAGCGAGTTTGGGTATCTACGGTCCCGAAGGATCGCACCTGCTGCCACTGTGCTTCATCAGTAGACACAGAGATGGTCGCTAGGGCCGTATCGGGTACCATGGACAGTTTACCCAAGCTACTCCCATCTCCCACTGAGGGCTGTCGTTTCAAGAACCACCACGCCAAACCTCCCCCTGCGGTGAGGGCGATCGCCACCCCTACTGTCACTAATAACGCAGATGTTTTTTTATTTGCCACCGTTTTTAACTCCGCTAGAACCGAAAGCTTGAGTATCCCTAACCAGGGTATCAAGTTTAGGCCAAAATGCTGCTGAGCGATACCGGATTTAAACCTGTCTGCTGGATTATAGAGGGCTTATAGTAGTGGGCAAGAGTATAGACATTTGCAATCATTAGGATAAAACAATGACCATTTGGTTGGGGTTGATCATCGGCAATTCGCGGTTGCATTGGGCACAGTTTGAGGCGAATCAGCTTCAACGCACCTGGGATACGGTTCACTTTACCGCCGAGGCGATCGCCGCTTCCCTCAGCCTGAGTTGTCCACCCATTCCCTTGCCGCCTGATTTAGACGATGAATCATTCCGTTTAGCCCCCCTCGTGATGGCCTCTGTCGTTCCCACCCAGACCCCACTATGGCGCAACCGCCCTAATGTGGTAGAGATATCCCTGAATCAGATTCAATTGGTCAATCTATACCCCAGCTTGGGCATCGATCGGGCGCTGACCGCTTTAGGGGCATTTCATCAGTGGAATGCAGCGGTGCTGATTATTGATGGGGGGACAGCCCTAACCTTCACGGGAATTGATGATCAGGGGGCGTTGGTGGGAGGGGCGATCGCCCCCGGTTTCCGCCTACAATTACAGACCCTCCACGATCAAACAGCGACCTTACCCGATGTGGCCTTGGATACCATGCCGTCCATAGAGCGCTGGACCATGAATACCCCGGAGGCAATCGTCAGTGGGGTGTGGCATAGCCTGGTGGCGGGGACACGGGACTTCATCCAAACCTGGCGACGAGAATTTCCCCTCAGTCATGTGGTGTTAACCGGAGGGGATGGGAATATGCTGTACCAAGCGTTGGGCCAACAGTGGGAACCGTGGCAGGGGCGATCGCTCCACCTCGATCCCCATATCGGGTTTCGTGGGATGGCGATCGCCTACACCCAGATCATGGCAGACCAAGGACCAACCTAAACAACCACCGGAGCGGTCACCGTTTTGTGGCAAACCGCCAACAACCGCTCGGCAATCTGGGCTGCTGATAGCCCTAACGCTGCCTTCGCTTGGTCAGGAGTGGCATGATCCACCAACTCATCCGGTACACCAATGCGGGTCACGGGCACCAGCACCTCTGCATCCATCAGCGCTTCCAGCACCGCAGAACCAAAACCACCCATGAGACAGCCTTCTTCCAGGGTCGCCACCCGCCCGATCGTCTGAGCCAAGGGCAAAATTAACTCGGTATCCAGGGGTTTGACAAACCGAGCATTGATGACTGTTGCTTCGATCCCATGCTCACTCAGGATTTCCGCCACCTGCATCGAGGTGTAGACCATCGATCCATAGCCCACCAAGAGAATATCATCGCCATTGCGAAGAATTTCACCCTTACCAATGGGCAGGGGTTCCCAACCCGCTTCCATCAACGGTACGCCGTAGCCATTGCCGCGAGGATAGCGCATGGCAATCGGACCGTCGGTGTATTCAATTCCTGTCACGATCATGCGTTGCAATTCCGCTTCATCCTTGGGAGCCATCACCACAATGTTAGGAATGCAGCGGAGATAGGCAATGTCGTACAGCCCTTGGTGGGTGGGACCATCCGCGCCAACAATACCCGCCCGATCCAAACAGAAGAAGACGGGTAATTTTTGGATACAAACATCGTGCAGGACTTGATCATAAGCCCGTTGCAGGAAGGTGGAGTAAATTGCCGTCACGGGACGAATTCCTTCACAAGCCATACCAGCCGCTAGGGTAACGGCGTGTTGCTCGGCAATCCCCACATCAATGTATTGGGCGGGCAAATCCCGATGGAGTTTATCCAACCCTGTTCCCGTCGCCATCGCCGCTGTAATTCCCATAATCTTGGGATTCTCTTTGGCTAAGGTGACGAGGGTGTGGGCAAACACCTTGGCATAGCTGGGTGGCTTGGGTTTGGTGGCGGGATGGGCTTTGCCTGTGGTTAAGTCAAAGGGAGATTGGGCGTGGTAGCTGACCTGATCCTGTTCGGCGATCGCATATCCTTTCCCCTTCGTCGTCACCACATGCACCATCACTGGCCCATGATGCTCATGGGCGCTCTTGAAGGTGGCGATCATTTCCTCCATGTTGTGACCGTCAATCGGTCCCATGTAAGTAAAGCCGAGTTCTTCAAACACTGCCCCGACCTTGGGAATGGCCAAACGCTTCATCCCCTCTTTCACCCGACTCAGTTCAGGGGGCAGGGCATCGCCATGGAAGAGTAATTGGCGGACCTGTTCTTCAAAGTTATCCGATAAAAACTGCATGGGGGGACTGAGGCGAATCTTGTTGAGATAGCGGGGAATCGCCCCGACATTGGGGGAAATGGACATTTCGTTGTCGTTCAGCACCACCAATAAACGGGTATTGGGTAAATGACCCGCATGGTTAATCGCTTCCAGCGCCATGCCTCCGGTCAAGGCTCCATCGCCAATCACCGCCACTGATTTGAAGTTTTCGCCGTTGTGGTCACGGGCTAGGGCCATGCCTAAGGCCGCAGAGATACTGGTAGACGCATGACCCGCCCCAAAATGATCAAACTGGCTCTCGCAGCGCTTGAGATACCCTGCAATCCCATCTTTCTGCCGCAGGGTGTGGAATTGGTTATACCGTCCAGTAATTAACTTGTGGGGATATGCCTGGTGTCCCACATCCCAAATTACTTTATCGTGATCCAGATCGAGGGTTTGGTAGAGCGCCAGGGTTAGCTCCACCACACCCAAACCTGGTCCGAGGTGCCCACCGCTGGCCGCGATTGTTTGCAAATGCTTCTCGCGGATTTCACGAGCAATCTGCTTTAGTTGATGAATCGATAGCCCATGAAGCTGGTTCGGATGGGTCAACTCACTCAAATGCATAGAATTTTACCTTCTGCAATTATGAATAATGGATTGTAGAGACTTTATATAACTGTAAAGCAATCCGGGTATCTCGTCAGAGTTCTTCACAAATTCCGTTAAGGAATAGTAACACTAGTCTGGGGCTAAGCCGATGATGGCCTCTGCTAATAGCTGATGACCTTGATCCACTGATTCAATCCGGCAGAGGCGATCGCGCAATTCCGAAGCTCCGGCAAATCCCTTGCAATACCAAGCCATATGTTTTCGGGCCTGCCGAATGCCGCGATCGCCCTTGTACTCGTACAACATTTGCAGATGATCCTGGGCGCATTGTAAGGTTTCGAGGATGGTGGGAGGAGGGAGGCGATCGCCCGTCCGCAAAAAGTAGTCAATTTCCCCCACCAAAAATGGGTAGCCCAACGTGCCACGGGCACACATGACTCCATCGGCCCCCGTTTGCTCCAAACATTGCACCGCCGCTGCCACTGAGACAATATCGCCATTGGCAATCACCGGAATCGACAAGGCTTGCTTCACCTGAGCAATCCATTCCCATCGGGCTGGTCCCTTGTAGCCTTGGGCGCGGGTACGACCGTGGAGCGTCAACATCTGCGCCCCTGCAGCTTCCATCCGCTGACCAAATGCCACCGCATTAATTTCCTGATCATCCCAGCCAATGCGAGTTTTCACCGTTACGGGCACATCCACCGCCTGCACCACCGCCTCCACCAACCGCGCCGCCATATCCGGATCACGTAAAAGGGAGGAACCACCGCCTTTACGGGTAATTTTATTCACCGGACAACCCATATTGATGTCAATCGTATCAGACCCCTGATCCACGGCTTTGCGGGCGGCTTCCCCCAAAAAATCGGGGCGACAATCAAACAACTGGATACTGATGGGCCGTTCATCCGGGTCCACTTCCATAATTTGGGGGCGCGATCGCAGATGGTGAATTTCGCTGGCACTCACCATTTCGGTGTACATCATCGATTGGGGGGCGTAGCGTCGCACCAAGCGCCGAAACACCAAATCTGTCACCCCGGACAAGGGCGATTGCAATACCCGGCTCTGCAACGGCACCGTCCCAATCATCAAGGGTTCGGTCAACCGCTGCCGCAATTCGGGTGACAATATTAAAGGTTTTGGGCAGACAACCATGATACCGCCTCATCGATTGAGTCAAAATCAAGCAACGCCTCGGCCAATGTATCCAATGCTTCCAAGGATAACCCATTGACTCCGTTCACTACGACTTCGGGCAATGCTCCAAACCGATGATTGAGTTGACGAAGGATGAGCGATCGCATCCCTTCTTCCCGCCCTTCTTCCCGTCCTTCTTCCTTCACGTCTCGGTAAAATCGGGTCTCTTGCAACGTTAAGTCCAACATAGCCTCTACCTCCTGACGACTTTTGTTTGTGAATCGATACACCATGATTGTAGTAATTAACTCTATTATGGCGGCTTGCCGTATTCCAGGTTCCTCTTGCTGGGCACGCGCAATTAGTTCTCGCGCTGCTATCGGGGCTTGCTTTTCAGTGCATGTGGTGAGTTTGAGTAACTCCACTCCGATGGATAATTCTAGAGGGTTGGTCAATTCGTTGAGATAGATGCGGTGGACTTTATCGCTATTCAGAAGTGGATCGTAGGGAAGGGTTAACCGTTGCTCAAGCGAACGCCGTGGATAAATAACAACGGCTTGCCAGTCATCAAATGCTGCTCGTTGACGATAAAAGTACAAGAACAACTCACTAAATAGTCGCTCGTACAGTTGCTCATCTTTTTGAAACTGCACTTCACAGAAGTAAACAGTTTTGTTGTTGCTATTGCCTGGAGGGAGGAACACCCCATCAATCTCAAAGGTTGGTTCCTTCACGGCTACGGATTCAAAGCGATAGGCGGAGGCATTGGTTGGTGGTGATGTGAGCAAATCAAACAACAAGGTCGGTGATTGGGAAAAGAGCCGATAGAACAACGTATCCCGTCGCATGGCAGTACGAGCAATAGAGTATCTGTACTATATCATAGAGTCCAACCGCCTGGTAAGGGCGATCGCCCCCCACCCCCTCATCCGGCTCTGCCGACCAGTTTCATCAACGCCACCTCCCACACTAACCGGGGTTGAACATAACGGCGCAGGTGTTGGCGGGCCGTTTCCAAAATCTCCACCGCCATGCTATTCGCAAAATGAAACGGTGACATTCGACTGCCTTCATTCATCATTCTGGAACTATTGCGCCAGTAACATTGTTGCAGATAACCAATTAACCAGAGTTGGGTTTCCGTATCTAATTGTTTCGTAATCGTTTGGGCCAAGGTTAGGGCGTGACGAAGCGAGGTAGGGGGTTGTTGTAAAGTTTCCAGCAGAAAGGGAGCTTGGGCTTCGATGGCCTGAAATTGTTGCCAACTGGCGATCGCCTCTCCCGGACTGCCCTGGGCCAACTCTAGAATGTGGGGATGATCGAGAATGGGACCGTGCCCTGTGGTTTGAAGGATGTGGGCGATCGCC
>JAYKIC010000221.1:0-4944 GCA_035284985.1 Leptolyngbyaceae cyanobacterium | reverse complement strand
TGATAATGACGGGCCAAACGCCGATAGGCGGCCTTCACCTCTGCAAAGGGCGCTCCCGGTTGTAATCCCAACACATAGTAACAATTGACCAAATCCATCGCAGCCCTAGCTACTGACTAGTTGAACCATTGTGGTTACAGAATGAACCTGCTCTTGCCCAATAAAAATGGCAGAACCTTGCTTAATTCTGCCATCAAGCGATTCGATTGAGTAGGGCGATCGCCAAACTTCTCTGTCACTAATTGTAATGCTGGGGGATGGCTTAAGCCGCTGTGGGACTCTCTACCACGCGATCGATTAAACCGTACTCCATGGCTTCCTGGGCTGACATAAACTTGTCACGGTCAGTATCTTTCTCGATTTGCTCCACCGTTTGCCCCGTATGTTCAGCCATCAGCTCATTCAGTTCCCGCCGAATCCGCAAAATGTGCTTGGCTTCAATTTCAATATCGGTAGCCTGACTGCGACCCACACCCCCCAGAGGTTGGTGGATCATAATCCGGGAATGAGGTAAGGCTAAGCGCTTCCCCTTAGTGCCAGCCGTCAACAAAAAGGCTCCCATGGAGGCGGCCAAACCCACGCAAATGGTCACCACTTCCGACTTGATATGCTGCATCGTGTCATACATGGCCATCCCAGCGGTCACGGAACCACCGGGAGAGTTAATGTACAAATAAATCGGCTTGCCCGGGTCTTCGGAATCAAGATAGAGCATATAGGCCACAATGGCGTTGGCGATCGCATCATCGACCTCTTCCGCCAAAAAGATAATCCGTTCCCGGAACAGCCGCTCATAGATATTGATCCACTGTTCGTACTGACCACCAGGCAGACGAAAGGGAACACTTGGAACACCAATAGGCATAGGACAGTACCACTAATCTAAACAACGATAAACAACACTGACGAGATCACACGCTGCTCCTTAGAACCCTTAGCAAGGGAGCACTCCAACAAGCAATTAATGAGCAGTGGTCCCTGTAGGAGCGGTGGCCTTGCCCAACACCTGATCCACCAGCCCATACTCCAACGCCTCTTGGGGAGTCATGTAAAAGGTCCGACCCATATCCTTGGTCAACTTTTCCACAGGTTGCCCCGTATTGTGGGCCAAAATTTCTAACACCGTTGTCCGCTTCGATACCATTTCTTGGGCACCAATTTGAATATCTGTGGCTTGGCCCTGGGTTAGGTTGGGGGGCTGGCTTAGGGCAATGGAGGCATGGGGCAGACTGGCTCGCTTCCCCTTAGTGCCCGATGACAACAACATCGCCGATACCCCCACCGCTTGGCCCAAGCAAATGGTGACGACATCAGAGCGAATGTGCTGCATCGTGTCATAGATTGATAACCCAGACATGATGGAGGTCATCCCCGATGACATATTGGCCATACCCAACTCCACCGGATCGCCAAAGGAATTGATGTACATGTAAATGGGTTTGCCGGGGTCATCAGAGTCAAGGTAGAGCAACCGCGACACGATAGAATTGGCAATTCCCATGGTCAACGGTTGGTTCAGAAAAATAATCCGTTCCTGGCTGAGGCGGGTATAGATGTTTACCCATTGCCAGTAGGGACTGCCGGGAATGTTATAGGGCACCCGGAGCAGGGGATCAACAGACATAGGCTTGGCAATTGGGTGAGGTTTACGTCAAGGCGGCAATGGGTTGGGGCAGTTCCTTCGTACTTTCCAGAACCCGATCGATGATGCCGTACTCTTTGGCTTCTTGAGGATTCATGTAAAACATGCGATCGCTATCCTTCATCAACTTTTCCACAGGTTGCCCCGTGGTCTTCGAGAAAATATCGAACATGGCCTTGCGATTGTCGAGTACTTCTTTCGCTCGGATCTGGATATCCGTGGCTTGGCCCCGTGCGCCGCTCTTCGGCTGGTTAAGAACGATGGTGGCGTGGGGCAAGCTAGCTCGATAACCCTTGGTTCCCGATGCCAAAATCATCGCCGCCGTTCCCATGGCTTGGCCGATACAGATGGTGTGAACCGGAGGCTTGATATAGTTAATCGTGTCGCAAATGGCGAATGCCTCAGTTTCGTAACCCACTGCATCTCCCGTGTACCAAGAGGTACCCGTGGAATTGATGTAAAAGAAAATCGGCTTTTCCGCACTGTCAAACTGGAGATAGAGAAGCTGGGCAATGATCAACTTCGTGACATCTAGCCCCAACTGACGCTTAGCATCATCGGACGAAAAGAGTGGAAGCCCCAAATAAACGATCCGCTCCTTGAGCAGCAATGAGGGCAAATCAGGAGGGGGAGTGCGATAGTAGGCATCTCCGCCACCGCCATAGGGAGCTTGGATAGCTTTGATGGGTGAAGTCATAGTTTCGTTACAGCCTCTTTACGTTGAGCGACAGGGTTGCCCACTCGCAACCTGCCGGATATTACGGCAATACGTTCAGAACAGTATCTTCTATCAGAGTAGCGCGAGTGTGGGAACAAAACATGGTAAATCATGGCGAGTTTTCCCTACTCGGCGGGGAAATCGGCAAATCTAGGGTAAAGGTGCTGCCTTGATTGGGGACTGACTCCACCGTAATCTGTCCGCCGTGCAGTTGGGCAATGCGTTGGGCCAGGTGTAGACCTAGGCCACTACCGGATCGTAGGGTCTGCACTTGGCGGAACTGATCAAAAATCAAGGCTTGATCCCCTGGGAAAATGCCAATGCCCGTATCTTCCACCCTTAGACTGAGCCATTTAGAGGAGGTATCAGAGTTATTATCACGGTTAGCGGGGCGGGGCCAATGCCCCGGTGAGCGGGTTGGGGCGCAGGCGGCGGGGGCAGATTTCAAGCAATGTAGATAAAGAGACACTGCGCCGCGATCGGTAAACTTAATGGCATTGCCGACGAGGTTGACCAGAACCCGGCGCAATTCGAGGGGATCGCCTTGTAGTTGGAACCGTTGCCGTTCTGAGGTTGGCAATGTGGTGGCATCGGGGGGGGCTTGAATCACCAGATCCAAGCCTTTTTCTGTGGCTAAAACCTGTAATTCGTTGACGACGCTGAGGATGAGTTCCAGTAAGTTACAGGGGCAGAAGGTCAGTTGTTTTTCTCCGGCTTCGTGGCGATAAACATCGAGCAAACTATTGACCATGTGTAGGAGGTGTTGGTTGCTGTTGATGATGCTGGCGATCGCCTCCTGGACCTCCGCTTCCACTGCCCCAAATGTGCCATCGTGACAAAACTGCAACATGCGATTAGCCGCAATTAAGGGTGTACGCAAATCGTGGGTGAGGCGGGCCACAAAATCGTCCCGTTGCTGCATCATCGCCGTTTTAATCCGATTGGCTTGTACCAATTTTTGGTTAACCTGCTCAATTTGTTGACGTTGCTGTTCCAATGCCTGATTTTGTTGACGCAAGAGCGCATTGGTGCGATGCAGTTCGGCTTGGGTCTCCGCCGTTTTCTGTTCTGCTCGATAAATCCGTAGGGTATTCTGTAACCGTCTACTAAGGGTTTCGGAGGAAAGCTGGGACTTGATCAAGTAATCTGATGCCCCTGCTTTCATCAAATCCACAGCAATCTGCTCATCCCCCTGTCCGGTCAACACGATGAGGGGAATTTGCACCCCCTGTTGCCGCAATTGCTTGACCAACACCAAACCATTGAGGTCCGGCAATTGATAATCTAATAAGGCCCAGCTATACACAGGCGCAGCATGGGCAGACAAGGGAGTAAGTTGGGCGATCGCATCCGCCCCATTGGTGACTTCTTCGATCGAGAGGGACAACCTGGTTTTAATAAGGGCACGATGAATCGCCATGCGATCCACCTCATCGTCATCCACAATCAAAATTCGGGCTATATCAGTCATCATCGGTCCTAGTCTGCTATGACTCAATCGGCAGGCTGAGCTAATTTACAAGGTTTGGGGGCGTGGGCTACATAATCTCGCACAGACTCCAGTATCGATTGAGCGTTGCCATCATCTCCACAAAGTTGGTGAAGGTCACAGGTTTAAGAATATATCCGGCAACGTGAAACCGATAGGCATCCATCCGGTCTTGCGCTTCATCTGAGGTGGTCAACACGATAACGGGAATGGACCGGAGGCTGGGGTCTGCCCGTAGCTCTTCCAGAAATTCGATGCCGTTCATTTTGGGCATATTGAGATCGAGTAAGATAATGCGGCGATCGCTAGGAATTGCCGCTTTTTTTCCATCACTGCCTCGCAATAGTTCCAATGCGTCCAATCCATTTTTGGCGACATACAACGGATTGGTGATGTCCATTTTTCTGAATGCTCGACGAACATTCATCACATCTACTTCGTCATCTTCCACCAATAAGATATTGACTGTGCGATCGCCCATAACCTTTACCTAATTCGCCTGTTGCTGCCAATCCACTGATGTCACCGCCTTTGCTACCTATTTCGTGGCCTAACGCCGCCTTAAAACACCAGTTCGATTCATTACAGCGCTGTGCGCTGGGGTTAACCCCAATCGTGTGGACGTAGCGTACTTTACACTACCATTACCATACTGAACGGTATTGCACACCGCCATAAATTGTGTATGAATACGTTGTAATTTTAACTACACAATCGCCCTGATGTCTCTACCCTCGGAATGATCTCAGAGGCTTAATCCCCGCCGCCATGTGATGCATCAGTCTATCTCTGGTGGGGGGCGATCGCGTTCAGCCCTTACACCATCTCCCCTGACTTGGGCCAGAGAAACCGAAACGTCGATCCTTGCCCCAAACTGGATGCCAGTTGAATCGTCCCCCCTTCAGCTTCCACAATTTTTTTCACAATGGCTAACCCAATTCCCGTACTTTCCAGCTCATCCCGTGCTTTCAGGGTTTGGAAAATAACAAATACTTTATCGTGGTAGCGGGGATCAATACCAGGACCATCATCACTCACCGCAAACTCATAAGCCGTTTCATAATCTGCCACCGTAATGGTGATGCAACCCTCTTC
>JAYKIC010000220.1:0-10537 GCA_035284985.1 Leptolyngbyaceae cyanobacterium | reverse complement strand
CAGTTTGCAGGGTGGTCTTATCGGCGGGACTAAGGTTGTTGTATTTGCTGGTGGAATAGCCGCCGTTATCCAATTCATCATCAAAGATGCGTCGGAGCACCGAAAAGTCTCCCCACATGGACATTAGCGGATAGGGGTGAACCAGTGTATCTTGCTGGGGGGTAAACGAAGGCGCACCCGCAAATGGATCACCCGCATAGTGGGCCAAATTTCGCATGGCCTTACCCAACGGTTCGGCTGGAGCTAAGGCACTGGCAAACCCTGTGGGGGTACCTCCGCCAGGGGTTTCATATTCCCAACCATTGGTCCCTTCACCCCGGAAGAAGTCACTAATGAACAGTTCGGGGCGATCGGCACTGGGCAAATGGTCCCAAAACTTGGCAAGAGTATCGGGGCCTGTTGAGCTATGCAACCAGTTCAGGAAAGTCCCACTCTTGGCTAAGGTCGAGGCCGTTCCAGGATGAACGGTATTGGCTAAACAAGCGACGGGGAAGTCTTTATCGACTCCAGTGGCGTTAGCGTGATAGACCGTAGCCGCTTGCACCGCCGCTAGATTATCCCGCAGGCTGCGTCGCTGGCGGGCTTCCGCACAAAAGCCACCGTTCCCCACCGGGTTTTCCGTATCACAGTCATTCCAGGGCATCAATGGTTCATTGTCTGTCGCATCCGCGATCGGATGATTAGTCCCATCATCCTCAGTGCTACCCCAACCAAAGGTATTGCCTAAATCCAACCGTTGGCCAACGATCACTCGCATCCCTTCAGACCGTGCTCGTCGTTCCCAGTAACCATCTAAGCCGACGTTGGTGTAATCCCCTGCTTCGTCATCGGGACCTGACCCAAGGCGAATTAGGTCATCATCGGTTAAAGCGGGTGAAAGGGCATCCCCTGTAATCGTTGCCCCGATATCTCCGGGAATTGTTTGACCATTAACACGGGGTTTAGGACCATAGCGGTTATCGGCTCGGAACGAATCATCCACGGAAGGCGTAGCTTCTGTTTGATTGTATAACCGCCGTTCTGCTAGGAAATCACTGTTTTCCGGAATCCAATTGGGATCACGACCAGGAAGGGGGTTGCCATCCTCAGCCGGATTGTTAGAAGCGAAGGCCGCTCCCCGAGCTTTAGATGTATCTTGGGTTAGCAGTACAACTGGGTCCAGCAAGTAGCTATCCGCTTGCTCACTCCCCCCACCATCGACGACGGAATCATTGCTGCGATCTAAAGTAGGCTTCTGAATATTGCCATCTGGATCAAATAGGTGAATGACGGCATCGTGGCTGTTGTTCCAAATATTGGTTTCCAACTTGGAGACCACAAATTGACCCTGGAAGTTATTATCTTGGAGAGTGGTGTTGCGGTCTGCAACTGTAATTTCCGAGTCTTCGCGGCTGTAGTAGCAAGATGCAGGAGAACTGATTAAATACGCCTCTAGTGCGGGTTTATTGGAGACCCCTCTTGCGACGAAGAACCCACCTTCTGTGTGCATTGCACCATTCCAATTAAATTTGGCACCGGGAAAGACTTCAATATCGTTGCGGAACCAGGCTCCCCATTTGTTGCCTTCGTCAATTTTGCGGTCTTGGTGCAGTTCCAGGGTGGCGGCGGCACTGCCGTCATCTGGGATAACGAGCGCGTTAATCTGAAAATTTTTGTAGAGGGTAGCACCACCGGACTCAGGCTTGCTCCAGCCATTATCGGCGCTAGCCCCAGAGGTGCCGCTACCGCCGCCGCCCGCACAACCATCATCACGGATAGGAACGCTTAAGGGACCGTGGCGCACTTGTAGCACCTCGGCCCGGTTTTGTACCGCTTCATCGGAAGCGTTTTTCAACTCATAGGTGCTGCCTTCTGGAGGTTTGTTAAACAAGATTGAGTAGATCACGGTGGCATCTAGCTCACCGTTTTCGTCTAGGTCCACCCGATAGCTCCAAGCGTTATCGTCCTTATCATCACCGTCTATATCAACACGGGATTCTGCCTCGTCGGTGGTATAGTCGCCATTGTCGTCTGGGAAGGTGTAGGGATCAATGCCTGTCCCAAACGGCTCAAATTTTGTGGCGCTACCGGTGGTCCCGTCGTTGAGCATCATGCTGTAGAGAAAGTCTTGATCGGGAACCCCGGCGGGATAACGGGTATCCCGCTGGCTATCGAACATAAATTCGAGTTTAGCTTTGCCCCTTTCCATCGCGGGGGTGGCGGCGTTGTAAATGACCCGCTGTTGGCGATCGCCAATGACTTGGCCTGTACGGTTGAGGGTGCGGAGCGTCATGGCACCGACTGTCAACGTAACCACCAATAACAACAGCACGGTCGTTGGTAAAATAAACCCTTGTTGTGTTCTTAAGGAAGGACTGGCGAGACACAGTAAGTATCGCAACCCATTTTTCACAAAGGTTTTGACATATTTATACACTGGATTAACAACCCACTTTAAAGAGGCCCAGATAGTTTGGAAAAAGGCTGAAACTAACATGGTAGACGTGGTCCTAAGTGATCTTAAATCCTGTTGAGTACATTGCAGAAAGGAATTGGGCAACCTGGATGACAAGGCGCTCCATTCAAATCTGCCGTTAGATAATTAGTAACAAATTGGTAACAATAGCTCAAAGAGCTACGGCACCGCTGTTTGATTCTCTGTTGTCAGGACAAACAGTATTTTGCCCAGATGCACCCTAAAACTTACACCCCAAAGCTAATCAAGCCCGTTGATGCCGATGAGGCAGACCATTAGACATTGTAGTGTTAGTTTAGTTATTCCCGGTTTTTCTGAGTTCCATATCATGAAGTTCACGTAATTATATTGTTTCTATATGCTAGCAGCTCCTAAGTATACGGAACAATGAAAAATCAATATTTTCAACTAAGTATTAAGTTTCTCAAGCTACATAAATATATTGAGAATCTTGTCTTTAATTTCAGTATCCTGGGGTATGGTTACGGATTTTTCCCAGGCCATGTTTAATAAAGTTGAAAAGGGGTAAGGTCAGCCGTTAACCTTCACAGCTCCCACGCTAAGCCTACACCAATTGATTCGTTCCACCGAGTCCGTACCACTGACTCCGTACCACTGACTCCGTAAGGACACAGCTCCCTTTTACTGCCGGGAGATCTAAGCGCCGCATAGGTTTGAAACAGGCTCTCCATCCATCACACCACTAGCCATTATAAAGACTAAGATCCTTTTAGAAAGTTCCCATTAAAATACTGGGATTTTAAAGTCAATTGTAGGGTGGGCAATGCCCACCCTACGCAGTGAGAGTTCTAGATTATGTAATCTTGCACCGAGAAAGGAATAAAATACTGGGATTTTAAAGTACTGAGATTTAAGACTGGGGCGATCGCCCCATTGATCCCATTGAATTGATTAGACCATTATTTTCTCCCTGCTATGGGAAAGATTCCCCCTCATCGGCTGGGGAATGTCCCGATGGAGCCAAAATTCCGTACTTGGGTGCAAATAACATCGCCAGAACAAAAATCAGAGTCAACACTACCACGATGCTCCCTCCGGTGGAAAGGTCAAAGTGGTAACTGAGATAGGTGCCCATGACACAGGCAAACACGCTACTGATAATTGAGATGATTAACATGTGGTCGAAGCGATCGCTCACCAAATAGCCGATGGACCCCGGTGTCACTAACATTGAAATGACTAGAATAATGCCAGCGGTTTGCAAGGCGGCCACAATCGTCAGCGCTAGCACGGCCAGCAGCGTATAATACATCACCTGGGTATTCAGCCCAATGGCTTTGGCGTGGTTGGGGTCAAAACAAAACAGCAGTAAGTCCTTGCGCCGTAGCAAAATGACAATGAGGGTCAGCCCCCCAGCAATCAGGGTTTGAATAATATCCGACCGGGAAATGCCTAAAACATTGCCAAATAAAATGTGGAACAAGTCCACATTGCTGGAAATTTTGGTGATTAACACCAGACCAAAGGCAAAGAACCCGGTGAAGACTACGCCGATCACCGCATCTTCCTTAAGGCGGGTTTTAGCCTTGACATAGCCGATGGCCACCGTTGCCCCAAACCCAAACAAAAACGCACCGATGGCAAAGGGAATATTCAGAGCATAGGCCACGACAACCCCTGGGACCACAGCATGGGAAATGGCATCTCCCATCAGGGACCAGCCTTTGAGGGTAATGTAGCAGGACAGAATCGCGCACACTAGGCCGACAAAGGCACTGACCCAAATCGCCTGGACTAAAAAGCCATACTGGAGGGGTTCGACGAGCCAATCCCAAATGGGGTTAGTGGCCAAGGTTGAGCCGAGGGTTGAGCCGAGCGTTGAGCCGAGGGAAGCGGGGATCATGGGCCAACTCCTGATGAATAGGATGGCTGGTGAGTAATCTGGGAAATTTGGTGCAAATGGCCGATGGGCAACCCCCCAAAGGTGATTTCGAGATTTTCGGCGGTGAAGGTATCGGCGGTGGTACCGGAGGCGAGGATGGTGCGGTTGAGGAGGATGGTGCGATCGCAAAACGTAGAAATCGAGGCCAAATCGTGGGTAGACACCAAAATCGTGTGGCCCTCATGCCGCAATTGCATCAGCAAATCAATCATCTGCTTTTCCGTCTTCACATCCACCCCAGTGAATGGCTCATCCAGCAAAATAACGCGCCCTGCTTGGGCCAGTGCCCTGGCTAAAAATGCCCGTTTTCGCTGCCCTCCCGACAATTCACCAATTTGACGATGGCGAAAATCCGCCATGCCAACCCGCTCTAAACTCTCCATCACCAACTGCCGATCCTGGGCACGGGGCATCCGCAACAGGTTCATGTAGCCATAACGTCCCATCATCACCACATCAAACACACTGACGGGAAAGTTCCAGTCCACTTCGTCCGATTGAGGCACATAGGCCATCAGTTGCCGTTTTTGAGCCATTTGTACCGAAAAACCACCAATGCGAACGCGCCCTTGGCTGGGCCGGAGAAAGCCCATGATGGCCTTGAATAGGGTGGATTTACCGCCGCCGTTTGGTCCCACTAGGGCGGTGATGGTGCCGGAGTCCACGGTACAAGTGGCGTTATACAGGGCAAGGCGAGCGTTGTTGTAGGTGACAGTGAGGTTGTCAACGGAGATGTCGAGGGAGTGGGTGGGCATGGTGGGTGGGTGAGTGGGTGGGTGAGTGGGTGGGTCTAACTCGTTCCCAGCGTCTCGCTGGGAATGCTAATCCGAGGCTCTGCCTCGTTCCAATACTGGAGCCAGAGGCTCTGGGGAGGCTCCCAGCCGGAGCCTGGGAGCGAGGGAGTGTGCTGGGGGATCAGGGGGATCAGGGGGATCAGGGGGATCAGTCAGGTAGAAGGCCGTCGGTGATGATTTGGGCATCGTATTGCAGCAGATCTAGGTAGGTGGGGACAGGACCGTCGGGGGTGGAGAGAGAATCCACGTAGAGATTGCCGCCAAAACGGGAACCGGAGGTTTGGGCCACTTGTTTTTGGGCTTCGTCGCTGACGGTGCTTTCACAAAAAATAGTGGGAATATTATTGGTTTTCACTTGGTCGATGACGGTTTGCATTTGTTTAGGGGTAAATTGCTGCTCGGCGTTAATCGGCCAAATGTAGATTTCCTCTAGGCCATAATCACGGGCAAGATAGGAAAATGCCCCTTCGCAAGTAACCAGAAAGCGATGATTATCCGGCAGTTGGGCAAGGTCGGTGGCGAGTTGGGTGGCGATCGCCTCAATCTGTTCCCCATAAACCCTAGCATTGGCGTTGTAGGTATCGGCGTTATCCGGGTCCAGGGTAACAAACGCCTTGCGAATATTTTCCACATACACCAACGCATTTTGGGGTGACATCCAAGCATGGGGGTTGGGTTTATCGGCATAGGGACCAGAGGCGATCGCGATTGGTTCAATCCCCTCCGTCAGCACCACCGAGGGCACGTCTTTCACATTACCTAGGAATTGTTCAAACCAGCGCTCTAAATTCAAGCCATTGGCTAAAATCAAATCGGCTTCTTGAGCCTTAACGATATCGCTGGGAGTTGGCTCATAGCCGTGAATTTCTGCGCCAATACGGGTAATAGATGCGACTTCCAGTTTATCCCCCGCCACATTTTGAGCCATGTCCGCTAAAACCGTGAACGTGGTTAGCACTTTGGGCTTATCCCTGGTTTCAAGCTTTGCCGTTGGCTCAACAGTGGTGCCAGCGGTGCCAGGGGCATCAACATCACCGACTGGGGCTGGGTTGGGGCGATCGCCCCCGGTCCCCTCTCCTGGAAGGGTGCAACCTGTGAGCCACCCCACACCTACCAAGCAAAAGACCAACGGCGCACCGATGGAAAGTCGTCCGATCGTCATACGCGAATACAAAAACTTTTCATAATCGTTTCATATTTCATTTTTACCTCATAATGTTGATCAGCGTCTATCGTTTAGCCCTAATTTTTGGCAACGGCTTCTAGCAACGATGCCCCAATCAAAGGCACAGCCCTGGGATGGCCCCCCTAAGGCGGGTTAAACTTCCCGACATCCGTTCCTTCTGTCTGTTATAGCCGTAGACACTTAGGTTAAGACGTGAACGTTGTTTGCCCCCCGCGCTGCGGGGTATGTGTTTAGCTTTACCCCCTCTAACTCCCCCTTGCAAAGGGGGAGGACCGGAGTTTCCCCCCTTTGCAAGGGGGGATTAAGGGGGGTAAAACTAGGGTTTTCCGGCTTCGCTAAACAGGTACGCTGCGGGGGGCAAACAACGTCCTAACCAATGTGGCGATCGCTATAAAAACAGTTGCTAATTTGGTGCAGCGTCATTGAGATGTAGCGCTAACCCTCCCATATCACTATCACTCTTGGCTCAACTGTGTATTATCCCTCTGACCACTTCCAGTATCTTTTAATTAATGGTGCCATTGGTGCCGGAATTGCCGCCGATGCGGTCATTGCCACCGTTAGCCGTTTTCGCCGCTTTGAGCGGGTGAAAGATGCCCTAACGTGGGCCGCTGCCATCGGCTTGACCCACACCGTCTTTCCCATGATTGGATTAATTGGCCTATGGTATGCAGCCAGCTCCTTTCCATCCCTTAAGGCAGGCATTTATGGCCTTGGCTTTATCGTGATGATCTGGTTCATTGCCGAAGTGATCCGGGAGGTGGCCGGGTTCACAACAGACGAGGATGGAGATGAGGCAGACTTAGGCTCAGATTTCTTCTATCGTTTTTTAGCGCAGCACTCTCGATTTTGGGCCGCCGTGTGGGCCGTATCCATTGATGCGCTGGTCACGGGACCAGGCAAAACCGCCGCAACGGCCCAATGGACCCAGACCCAGGTATGGGGTAGCTTTCCCCTCGTTGGCCTAGTGGTATTTGGTCTGGTGATGATTAGCGCTTGGCCTGCCCTCGCCCTCCGGCACCACTGGCTCCAAAATAAGTTTGAAGATCCCCGTGGTCTCGCCCGATTTACCGCCATCGGTTCGTGGGTAGAACTGAGTATTTTTCTCTACTTTGCTTATTTGGCGGTATTGGAGATGGCGATCGCCCTGGGAGTTCACGCCTTCATCAGCGAATTTCTGATTGCGGGTGGGTTTAGCGTTGTCACCACGATTATGTTGCTGCTGACCTTAGGGCAACGGGTTTGGCAACACCAGTTACATGAAGCCAAAGAGCTACTGTCCCACTAATTGAAATTTTGTCTAGCTGTAAACACTTCAGTGAGGACAAAAAAATCCTCCAACTCAAGAGCTGGAGGACCATCAGGGTGCATCTACTTGTCTATTAATTTACTGAGGGCAGAGGGTAATTGGGGTGAGAAACAGACACTTCCCCTATTGGAGCGGGGGGGAATACCCTCCACTACCCTGGAATCGGAACCAGTGGGCCAATCCCAATAGACAGTTGCTAAACTGGCACTGATGATACAGCGATTTAGGTGATGATTAATCCAAGTAAGGAGCGGCGGACGGGGCCAGGGAAGCCTAAAGGAGTGTTGTGGATAGGGGTGGCGATCGCCCTCCTCCTCCTCATTCTCCATCCCCCCATGGCCGTTCATAGCCAAGCCGTTACCAGCCAGTCCGTGGCCAACCTAACCAAAGATCAAGACTCTTTTCGGCTGTCGCAGTTAGAAACCGAGGTGCGGGGCTTGCGATCGCAAATTCGCCATTTGGAATCCCAACTGAACCAACGCGATCGCCCAACGTCAACGGCAAGCATTCCCTCCCTACCCCGTTCCCCCTTGCCCTCCGATCCAGAATTATCCCAGCCAGAACCAGACTTGATGTTTGACCAACTGGCGACCCTGGTGATTGAAACCCGCCAAGATATGTTGAGGCTACAAGACCAAGTTACCCAGTTGGAACAGGCAATGGCGGCGAATCAAGCCCCATAGACCTGTCCGAAAATTGGGGTGGAGTAACCGCGCTGCGGTTACTCCACCCCAATTTTCGGACGACTCTATAGGATGGGAGGAGGCAATGTTGTTGTACATTCACGGCTCACAGCGCTGTAAAATACGGGAAAATAGGCACAGTTCCAGCAAGATCAAGGGATAATGCGCCACGGATTGGCCCGATGCCCACCCCGCGCCCCCGATGCTCAACCGCAAGTACCCAACATCACCATGGCTCTCACACAACTGCAAGATTGGCGACGACTAGCCGCAATTACTTTGTCCGATATTATCCCCCGCATGTCCAATCCCCAGTTGACAACCTTAGATGGAACTGTCGATGACTTTTTGCGGAAGTTGGTCAACCAGCCCCCCCGGCCAGTGGGGCGTACCCCCTATGTGGGTCTATTTGGCAACGCTAGCGTCAGTGAGTTGCGGCAGCAGGCTGCCAGTGTGGTTCAGCGCTTTTTACCAGAATTATCGGCACCGGATTTGGTCCCCCTAGACGAAGAGGCCGATCGGCTGATTCGAGCGATTCAAGGGTTTTCCACCACCCGTCCCACCGGGGTTCTTCCCTACGAAGGGCTATATGGTTACACCATATTGCGGATTAGCCAAGCCCAAATTCAACAATTTCGCCAGCAGGCTGGGGCACGCCTAGAGCAGCTTATCACCGGAATTGCCAGCACTGTACCCACTCCAGCCGATAACTTAGCGGATGCCTTGGTTCGGGCCTTGGCCCAACCGCCATTACCCGCTCGACCGAGCGATCGCCCTCCCTACGAAGGATTGTTCATTTTACCCAGCACCGTACCCTTCCCAGAACTACGGCGGCGGGGGGCGGATACCCTCAATCTCTTTGTGCGGTTGATCAACGATACTCAATTGGGACCAAAGGATGCGGTGGTGGATGCGGTCCTGCGCCAGATTACCAATTTACTGGATTTTGGTGGACAAAAAGTATTGGGCGATCGCCCCGCTAACCGACTTCCCTACGAAGGGCTGTTTCCCCCTGACCCTTGTACCGGGAATAATCCCGACCCCAATTTGCTTAGCCGTAACTTTACCGTGGAGGAACTAACCCGCTCTGAAGCTGCCGATCGCCTAGGTCTGAGCAATGCACCCAATGCTGAAGAAATTGCTAACCTGAGGCGACTAGCCTGTAAAGTCCTACAACCCGCACGGGATGCCCTAGGGCCACTACAGATTACCTCCGGCTTCCGCTCGGCAGCGGTGAACAATGCCGTGGGGGGAGTGCCCAACAGCGACCATCGCCTAGGCTATGCTGCCGATGTGGTGCCCATCAATGTGGGTACTCGCACCTTTGCTGAGTGGATAGTCCGCAACGTCCCATTTGACCAAATTATCTTGGAATATGGCACGCTGCAAAACCCCAGTTGGATTCACGTTAGTGTCAACCCCCGCAATCGTCGCCAAGTTTTGCGCCAAGATTCGAGTGGTATTCGGGTGATTACGCTTTAGTGAGTTGCATCGGAATTTGGATTAAAAATTCAGTTCCCTGATTTGGTTGCGAATGACAGGTGAGGGTACCGCCATGGGTTTCAGTAATAATTTGATGGCAAATAGAAAGCCCCATTCCGGTGCCTTTGCCCACGTCTTTTGTGGTGAAGAATGGCTCAAAAATACGCTGACGGACTGCTTCGGGTATGCCTAATCCATTGTCTGAAATGGATACAATAACGGTTTGATCGGCGGCGACGGAAGTGCGAATTGTTAGTTGGGGGCGATCGCCCTTAGCTTGCCATTCTGCATCCTGAACGGCTTCATCCAACGCATCCAGACTATTAGCTAAAATATTCATAAATACCTGGTTAACCTGACCCGCATAACATTCCACCGTAGACAATTGTCCATAGTCCCGGAACACGGTAATCGCATCACGATGGCTAGTCGCCCTCAGTCGATTTTGCAAAATCAGTAAGGTACTTTCAAGACCCTCATGAAGATCAACCTTTTTAATCGCCGCCTCATCTAATCGGGAGAAATTGCGTAAGGATAGCACAATTTGTCGAATGCGTTCAGTTCCCATTTTCATCGATGCTAAAATCATAGGCAAATCTTGCCGTAAAAAGTCTAGCTCTATTGCCTTGGCCTCAGTTTGAATAGTATCTGCTAAGTCAGGATGAACGGTGGATAACTGATCAATTAACGTTAATAAATCCTGGGTATAACTTTCCAATGGATTT
>JAYKIC010000219.1:0-6714 GCA_035284985.1 Leptolyngbyaceae cyanobacterium | reverse complement strand
TTTCCTCGTTGGATTACTACGATATTTTGACCTTGTTGCCGACCATGAGCGATCGCCAACAAGCCATCCTCAACAAAGCCTTCGCCATTCTCAAGAAGCATCGTCAGGGAGAATATCGCTGGGCGGTGCAGGATTTGATTTCGGCGGTATATGAAGCAGACAGTAGCCAGGATGAAGACGGTAACGAGAAAGTGGGATCATCGGCTCCAGCGATTGAGTGGAAGCTAGAGAAATTAGCGCGATCAGATTATTTCCATCCCCAGCAACATTTGGCTCCCAAGGACTTATTTGAACCGGGCCAGGTGACGGTGTTGCAAATGAATGAAATTAGCCAAGAGGAGCAGCAGGTGATCTGTGCGGCGGTGCTGCGCCAAGCGGCCAGTGCCCGTATGGATACCCAGAAGGAAAAAATCGAACCGGATGACGAAAATTATCTACCCTACCCCGTTTTTATCTTAATTGAAGAAGCTCACCGCTTTGCCCCCGCCCATGAACCGTCCCGTTGCAAGATGATCTTGCGGACCATTTTGAGTGAGGGCCGCAAGTTTGGCTTGGGAGTGGGCTTAATTACCCAGCGACCGGGCAAGCTGGATTCCGATGTGCTATCCCAGTGCATGAGCCAGTTTCTGATGCGAATTGTCAACCCCAGTGACCAGGATAGTCTCAAGTACGGGGTGGAGGCAGCGGGACGGGACTTGCTGAAGGAATTGCCAGCGCTAACCAAAGGCCAAGTGATTATAGCCGGAGCTTGTGTCAATACTCCGGTACTGTGTCAGGTGCGAAAACGCTTGACCACCCACGGCGGCGAAACCCTGGATGCTCCGGCGATGTGGCAGTCCTACTTTCAAGCCCATCATCGAGAGGAGCGACAAATCAAAACTGCGCCCCTAGCCGCTCGCCAGCAGCCCACTACCTTTGGCGGGATCAGCATTGATTAAGGAACTTCCCAAACAATAAAGTACCTATAAATAATCTTTTGCTGGTTCCCAGCGTCTCGCTGGGAATCTTCATTAGAGGCTCTGCCTCATGTTTAGCCGGAGCCAGAGGCTCCAGTTGGGGTAAAGTACCTATAAATAATCCTGTGGGCGAGTTAGTTACAATCAGTATCCGCCTGAAGCCTTGTACTAACCAATAGGGAATCCACAAAAATGCAACGCTTAGGACCGTTGGCAAAAGAGGTAGACAAAACAATTTTAATCGGCCAATTTTTTACATCGGGGTTGCCGTTAATCTCACTAATGGCTCCATTTTGATCAAAGGTAATGTCTGCGACAGCAGTTCCAGCGCTATCTTCAATCACCATATCTACCATGTCGTCTTTCAAGTTACCACTGCCCAACTCAATCCCTTGTACTTTAGGAATGGGACTAGAGGGATCAAAGGTTAGTAACTCTGGCCGTCGAGTTCGCTTAGCTTCAGTTTGGGTGGTGCGGACTGCCTGCAATACTTCATCACGGGCAGAAATGAGGCGTTGGCGATTCATCAAGGTCAACCAACCAGGGGCGGCAATGCTGGCAAGAATACCAACAATGATTACAATCACAATCATTTCTAAGATTGAAAACCCAGCGGTGGAGGCGGGTTGTCCCCTTGGGGTGATGCGATCGCCCCCAGCCGTTGGTTCAAACTGAGATAAAGCAATTAACCGAGATTGATGGGGCAAACGCCCAACCAATAACAACCGGGACAATAGAGAGTAAGCCATGGCAGTAGTGTCTCTAAGGGACGAAAGGGATTCAGGAAAGGGATTCAGGAAAATGATCGCAAGAGATGCAAACGGATGGGACAAATTAGGGTTTTAGAACGGCAAGGAAGACTACACAATTCCCATAGGGGATAGGCTGAATATCAACCCTGTTAATTGTTAATTGTTCTGAGCAAAACCACACCCCTTACTCAGTGGTGGTTTTATCTAGCACCGGACGATTGAGGACTTGGGTTTCAATCATTGGCAAAAAGGCATTTTGGGTGTTAATTGTCGGACGACCATACGCATTACCCCGAAGATATAGAATCACATCCCGGTTATTAGCGGTGTCATCATTAGCACTAACACAACCATAAAAACCTGTTAACTTGCCCTTGGGAGCGCTATATTTATAACCTTCATCTGGGTCAACAGCGGGATCAGTTTCATTGGGGCAAGAGACATTCCGAGCCACATTATCCACAAAGTCCACCAACACATCGCTACTACCCGTCGGCAAGCCAGCTTGTTTATTCACTAACGTGGAGTCTCCCGTTCCTTGGAAATAGGGCCAGCTTTTAAACTCATTGCCATAGGAACTCGGATCAACATACCCAGTAGTTTCACTGTAGGAACCTGACCCCACGGTGTATTTGTTAAGTTCATAGCGAGTAATGCGAGAAAGACCATCCCAGATGTTATTGGGATCACGGGTGTCGGTTGAATAGATCACTAGGGCATAGGCATGACCGCCAATACAGGGAGTACCATGGAGTACAGTCCCATCCCCACACGCCTCACGGATATCGCTCTGTAAGGGTTCCTGCTTCCAAAACGCGAGGATGGGAGTGACCTCAGCAGAATTGAAGGCTGTGGGCAAATGATTCAGCAATCCGGGACAATAGGCTGGATCTGTAACCGTAGACACTGCGCTAGTTGACATACAGTCTGCGTCATAAACATAAACCGCTTCCCGTAATTCGGCACTAATGTAGTCCAGCGCCAACTGCATTTCTTGCTGGGTTTGGTTGCGGGACGCTTCGCGCTGGTCCGCCGTCAATAGTTCCACGACCAAAAACATTAAGCCAGAAATGATGCCTCCAGCAATCAGCACTACAATTAAAAGCTCAATGAGGGTAAAGCCTTGGGCTGACCCTGGTTGCTTCTCGGAATTAGCAGAAACACGCAGGGTTTTAAATAGTAATTCCATCATTGTCGTAGATCCTTGGCAGTATTGGCATATTTTTAGGAATGTTAAAGCAGATGGTTGGCCCTTGCAGATGTTTTGCTCTCAATGTAGGTATTAACGGCAATCCCCATCATCCTGGCCTTGGTCGTTCGCACTATTGAGGCCGTGGTAGCCACATAGCGCGGCATCCGTATCACTTTGGTTGACGCGGGTGGTTAGAACAGCGAGGGGTTTTTTCCAGTAGTCCCCTTCAGCAGAAGTAAAGCCAAGGCTGGCTTCTTCCACTTCCAAACTGCCGAAGTGGTTACTGGCTCTAGCCGAGTAGACTCGGACCATCATTTGAAAATCCCGTGCGTTAGTATCCTCTATTTCTAAAGGAAACCGAAAGGCTTGGATCATGAAGTCAGCTTCGCAGTCACCCTCGATATCAACGGCTAAGGCTTGCGCCAATGAGGGGACGTGGCTCGTCTCGGTAGCATCATAGGTGTTGCAGGTGGTGGCGGGCGATCGCAACTGTCCACTCTTACTGGTTGGTGCTCCTTGGCCCTCTAGGTTAGCCTGACTCGAAATCTTAGGCAACAGATCGATATCCCCTTCACCCCGAACAACCATGGCCCGGACCCGATCCACCTCCCCTTGGGCGAGTTGCAACGCCTGTTCAGCGCGGCGGGTTTGCACACGGGTGGCGGCAGCCATTACTAGGGGTGGGCCAATCATCGCTCCCGTGAGGGCAATGACAGCGATCGCCACCACACATTCCAACAACGTTAAGCCAGCATCCTCAGCCGGAGTCCGATGGGTCTGCTGCCGAAGCTGCCGCCGATAATAACCCGGTTGGAGCAGACAAGTTAACGCAGTGTTTAACAGTAAAAGTTTCATGGCTTTCTACAAAATGGTTCAAGTGACGATCAACGGGTGGATAAATTCAGGGACGGTTAGATAGTAGATTTGAACCTGCGGAAAGGGTGAGCACAGCCCACCCTTCGTAGTCGCTTAGGTATCACGCATCACAGGAGGTAGGATCGCCTCCGATCGATCGTTGGTAGCCCTTACAGAGATTGATGATATATGGATCATCAGCCGCAGGTTCACTATAAAACTCACTCCGAGTGGGTTCAGCCCCTGAAGTAAAACGTTGAGCCATCGGTCCAGCGACCCCCTTTTGCAAACCGACATCGTATCCCCACAGTCGTTGGGGTGCCCAGTAATAGAGGTTGTATTCATGCTCACTGTCCGCCAACGCCCCCGGTTCCCAGGCATCCTGGTCATAGGGAGCGGTGGAAGTATGGCTAAAGTTGAGTTGCATCAACGACCCGGAAATCCGCAAGTTCTTGCCTTCCCACCGTTCCAGCAAACGCGGGAAGTTGTGCAAACCACCGTAGGATTGCCCCGGACGAGTGGGGCTAGTCCCACTGATAATAATCGAATTCACCGATGTATCCCTAGCCAATCCTGGCTGCCTACTCGGATCTAGCTCATTAATCAACAGATAGTTACCGTCGTAAGGCAGTGCTGTTTGGGGCATCAAGGGGTTGGCTTGGCGACTCAGATCATAGGGAGAGTCAGTGTCGTAAGGGTTCTGATGGTGCCAATATTCTTCCAAGCCAGTGTAATAAGAAGCTGATTTCCCCAACTTGTGGGCCGTTGATGTCAGGGATACCTGAGGCAGTAAACCGTTGGAGTAAGAAGTCTGGGGTTGAGTAGCCCCCGTATTGTTACAACCATACAATGTCCGCCATGGTTTATTTACCCTGGTCACGGATGAACCATCAAAGGCTCGAATTTTGCGATTATTAATCGTTTCCTCGTCTTTGACTTGAACCCCGTTGGCGCTAGAAGCGGCGGCGTGGAAACTGTCAAACATACTGCCATCACAGAAGTTAGCCGAAACAATCGTAATGGCATCCGCCAGGATTTCAGAGGGTCGCCATTCATCCCCCGCAATCGTGGCAAAGTTTTCATCTCGATTTTTGCGGGTATAGAAGATACCAAAATTCTCTCCGGTGCTGGTATACAGGTGCTCAGTAAACTCTTCTAGAAGATTTCCATTAGAGTCTTGGTGCAAGTTGAAGTCACCTTTAATGTAAGCGGCATTATCCGTCACCAAGGAAATACCACGGCCCTCATCATTAGGTCGCTGAAGTTTTTCGCCATTAAATAGACGGAAACCATTCGGGCGACGGTCTGGATCAGGGGCATAATCTACAGGTTTGGGACTAATCGAGTTGGTCTCTGACAACGGCGGATCTTTGGAGTCCCTGGCATCTTCATCAAAACTGGACATGTGGCAACTCGCCCCATCCCCATTGGCATAGGATGCATCCGTGTTGCAATCGGTCCACAAGGCACGGGCAGGGCGGGTAATGGAATCTTCACGGACGGCATCTTCCCGGAAAGCATAGACGATACCTGCATTGGGCAACCATCGATCGGAGTTTCCTAAGCCCGTGCTGTTGCTTCGCAAGATATTCAAATCCATATCCATGGTGCGAACACTCATGAATTCGCGACTGTTATAGAAGGCCGCATCCTTGAACCCAACGGGCATTTTCCGGGTGCGGTGGGAAGAGGCCACGGTCTGGCTACCGCTGGCGGTGGAACCACAGAAGTCGGCACTACAAACCACATAGGAGGCACTGTTGGAATTTGGACTCGCTTTGGTGTAAGTCGAGCCAGTTTCAGCCACAGCCGTCTCAACGTCGCCGTGGGGTAGTTTCCAATCATCCACTTTTCTGGGTGCTAACTTAATGGCTTTGAGATCATCGGTGGTGATGGCCGTGTATTTATAGTTAGCGGGTTGGAGGCTATTGGTAATGATGGTGCGATCAGCCGTCTCACCGGGACGGGCCTTCGAGGTCTCTGGGTGGTCGTCACCGCTGTCAATCACCCCAACTCCAGCAGGAGTGGGTGTGGTGCTATCGCCTGGAAAGATGGAGTGTAATACCCCAAATTTGGGATAAGCCATGTTTAAATTACTACTGTCCTTCCCACACAACACGTTCAACCCTGTTTTGTCATCAAGGATTTTGGCAGCCGTACCATTTTTTGGCAATGGATCACCGTAGGCCTTGGAGTAGTCAGAAATAAGAAGGAATGACAACGTTGACTTTGACCCACAAAGAGGGCTGTTGCCTAGGTTAAAGCCATGGGAGCGATCGCGCAACGTTTGTTCCCGCAGCATGATGATCTTGGCCAAATTAATCAAATCATCATCCACTGCAAAGTACTTCAGGGAAGTCGTCCCCCCTCGCCGAATGGCGATGATATCTGCATCCCGCCATTGTTCCAACCGGGCAATATAGGCTTCCGGGGGCGCATCTTTATCTTCATCTTCTAACCCATCAAAGTCATATTGATCGTTGAAATTGTTGGTGTCAGCGTAGTAGGCATAGTTGTTCCTCCCCCGAGCAGTATTTTCATTGGCTCTGCCGTTATACCCTCGGTTAACAGCCCCCGCACCCAAGGGTGGCTCTTCCCAGTAATCTGGTAAAGCAGCAAGACCAAGCTGGCTTAGCACCTCATCATTGTAGGCGGACTGATCAGAGAAATCATTCTTGTCCAGCTTCAAGGCGACTAGACGAGCATTGAGAATATCCAGATAGGATGCCGAAGCCGAACCCGGTCCCATGGACAACCGATTAACCGATGTATCGTATTCAAACGTCTGGAGATAATAGAGTTCATTGGCCAACATCCCCAGACTACAAGCGGCAGTTTGCAGGGTGGTCTTATCGGCGGGACTAAGGTTGTTGTATTTGCTGGTGGAATAGCCGCCGTTATCCAATTCATCATCAAAGATGCGTCGGAGCACCGAAAAGTCTCCCCACATGGACATTAG
>JAYKIC010000218.1:0-13501 GCA_035284985.1 Leptolyngbyaceae cyanobacterium | reverse complement strand
AACAGGCATCATTACCCTTCTTTAGAAACACACACCTCAAAACTTAAACCTCAAAACTTAACCTGGAAGCCATTGGCCCAGACTTTACTCCCTCTCCCTTCCTCTCTGCTGCTGGCGATCGCCCCCCTGCTGCTGCATGGAATTGAATGGGGCGATCGCGCTATACCACCCCGGATGGAGTATCGCTCAACTCTCGACCCAAATTACACCCAAAGTTCATCTCCCAGTAACGAACTCAGAACTCAGAACTTTCGGGATTCTAGAATCATCTGGCGGCGTTGTTTCACGATGCTAGGGGTGTAACGATTCTTGTCCGACTGTCCATTAAAACCAAGGCGATCGTAGACCATGCCACCAATACCGGGAACCACCTCACCCTGTTCAGTGCGTTCATGATCTTGGGCAAAATAGAAGAACCGGAACTTGTTGGTAATATCTGCGGGAAACACTTGTCGTAAGGATGCTTCAGCGGTGTGGTACAACACTGGAGCCGCGATGAAAATCTGTTGGGGCTGAAGGGTTTGAATCAGGTTTTGTAGGTTGGTTTTAACGACGCATCCACCGGAAATAATGGACTTGACCACGATCAAGGTGTCTACCTGTTCTACAGGTTCCCGGTATTGTTTGAGAATCGGGGCTACGGCTAATGGCTTCATGCCAAATAGGGAGGTGCGTTGATTCCAAATACAGGCAAAGCCCACTGAATTCAGATGGGCTTCCAGTTGCTTGAGGATGCCAGATGCCAAGAAGTCTGCATCTTCTGCTGTTGCTACCAAATAGATATGATGGGAGGTTGGGGGATGTCCCATTGCGTCCAGCATGGCAGTTCCCAGATGTTGCCCTAAGTCAGTCATGGCCTGTTGGTAGGCTTGATGGGAGGTGGATTTATCGGCAATGACCGTCAGCAGATGTTGCACTTCATGGGTGGCGATCGCGGAATAGTGACGGGTCATAGCAAGTTCTCCAATTCCTCAAACGTGGTCGGTTTGCGTTCTTTGATCCGCTCCTGAAGTCTACGAAAGGCATCTGTATCCGCACTATAAGGCGGTGTCCCAGAGATTAGGCCATCAGCATAGTCCCAATGTAAGAAGCCTTTGGAAAAACTATAACGAAAGTCGGGAATATTGCCTAGAATTGTTTTTACTTCGACATCTAGGGTCAAGTCGGTCTGAAAACTGCGAATATATTGGGGCGATTGCTGTTGAGCGATGGTTAACAACTCCAGGGCTGAAGCAGTTTTACAGGTAATCCATGCTCCCATCAATGCTTTCACCACATATTCCATTTTATCGGGTTCGGGATTGTCAAAGGCTGAAAGATAAACGATCGCTTGCTTCCATTCTGGTACCTGTTCTAGCCATGCCAATAGGGGTGAAGGTTTGGGAAAATACTGCACACGGCTGAATGGGGCGATCGCTCCTGGCATAGTATTTTGCAACCGTTTGGCACAATTGGCATCAGATACCACCAACGATAAATCACTTTCACGATTCAACTGGGCTTGATTCAACTGTTGCTGTTTATCAAAATCAGCTTGGATGGGACGATCTCCCGCATTCCATGAAACAGTAGGACTGTTTTTTAGTTGATAGTGCTGGAGTGGTTCAGCATCAATGTCAATGATCAGGTCATCCACAAAGGCAAGAATTTGGCTTCTGAATGCAGCTGTTAGTCCGGTTTCTAGGATGGCTTGAGCCAATTGCGTTAGCTTATAAACCGCAAAATAATCTTCGTACCGAGTCCCTTTTTGGCCGCTGTCACCGCCTCTGGTCTTGTTTTGTAGGTAGGCGAGAGTAGCTGCATCAAACTGTTGTTGAATGTCCGCTGGTGTGTACATCCTGACGATGGGTAAAAGTAATCACTATGGAACATCTGTTCATCATAGCGGCAAGCGGTGCATCCGAGTGGCATATTTGCCGAAACGAACCCATCGAACGGTTGATACTTGGTTCTTGGAGTGGTTAAGGTGGCGATCGCCCACCCAACTTTTACAACCCGTGACAAGACGATCGCCCTCAGCAAACAAATTTTGATTATTAAGAGAGTTGAAGGTGGCTATAGGGAAACCTAAGTAGGGAGCCACTGAAATTAGGTAAAGTTAATGCTCAATAGGAATAGTATTGATAGGCGATCGCTCGAATCTCGGAATTTGCCGGATATTTCTGGCCCGCCATCTGTACCACCGATGGCTTTTCAGAATCGAAACTTGGCGGAATTGGACTTAGCTTTTCAGTCCCATGATCGCGTTTTGTTTATTGGTGGTTGTGGCATTGGCAAGACTGCTGTGATTTCTGGTTGCACGATTCGCAAGTATGTAGAGCAAGGCAAGACAGCCTGGTTTTTGGTTGACGATTTAACTCTGCTTGATCAATCAGCAAGTGAGTTTCGTAAGAAGCATGGACTGCGTTCAAATATTGTCCAGGGCGATCGCCACCGTGATCCACGTTGCAAGGTGCAGATCATCTCTATTCAAACCTTAGCTAGCTGGATGAAAACCCAAAAGCTTTCGCAACTACTTCATCCGCCTGATCTGATTATTGTTGACGAGGCACATACTACTTGCTTCAGAAAACAGTACGAAGAAATTGAGCAGTATTGTACAGGTCAAATCATTCTGCTTACAGCTACCCCTTGCCGCACCAAGTCAACCGAATCAATGGCGAAGTGGTGTGATGCAGTTGTGCAAGCTCCCTCTCGGACAGAGATGGTTCGTTTGGAGCGCACCGTTCCCGTCCGATATTTCAAGTTTGTTCCAGATGCAGACTACAAAAAACTCAAAACCACTGGAGAAGACTATCAGGCTCGGCTTATTGACAAGATTGCTACTAAGAAGGCAACACTTGACTCAACCATAGAGCAGACAATCAAGAAGGCTGGCGATCGCATTACCCTCGTTTTCTGTGTAACTCGCCATCACGCTGATCTATTTATTGGTGGATTGAGGCTACGCGGGAAAATCGCAGAAGGACGCTTTGGCGATACCACGAAAGATGAGCGTATCGAGCAGAATAACCGGATGTGGGCGGGAAGCCTGCAATTCCTAGTGGTGGTAGGTTGTTGTATCAAAGGGTATGATTTTCCTGCGATCGCCTGTATATCTTTCACCTATGCAACTGCCAGTGAAGCCAAGGTAAAACAGGCTAGGGGGAGAGGAGAGCGGTTTTGTAAAGACCAGATACCAGGACGACCGATCAAAACAGATTGTTTATTCCTTGACTTTGGTGGCAGCATTGACCGACATAAGCTGACTGAGGACGATGCCTGGGACATTACCGATCGCTCCCAGTCTGCCATTGAAATTGTCCAAGCCAAAGAGTGCCCTGAATGTAACTGGCTTAATCTTAAGTCAGCAAAGGAATGCATCAAGTGTGGTCAGCTATTTGAGACAAATGCCAGGATTACTGGAAACTCAAATAGCGATGATGAGCAAGAGTCAGGAGTGTTAGTTGAGGTAAAACAGATTGAACGATATTGGGAGACCGATATTTATGCAGAACTAAAGGCAAACCGTATAGCTCTATTTGAGAAAACGAAAGAACGTGTCGCCAATGGGCGGAATCAGGGATTTGACTTAAGCCATGCGGCTTATCACGTCTACAAACAATTCAAGCTTAAAGATGACTGGTTCCCTGTTCATTGGTACAAGGGGATGTTGTTGGGAGATTCCCCTTCCCCTGAAGCCGTCAAGGAATTTCTTGAGTTGCTTCAAAAAGCGTACCTGCCGTTTTCAGTTAATTGGCTGGCAACATTGGAGTTAGGGGAAGACTGGGAAGATGTTTATGGGTATCTACTAGAGGGATTGACTAATGAAAGTAAGACTGTAGCTCGATGATGGGTCTGTCGAGTGGAAGGGCACAAGCATGGGTTTGAGGTTTTGGTGTGTCTTACCAACCACTCAACCTGGTAGTGAGGCGATCGCCTCACTACCACCAACTTTCTGGCGAGGCAGGGTTCTTATATCATCCTCGTCGTCATTAATGGTCGTAACCTTGCTCGATTGGTCTGCAACATCATTAATAAGGTCAAGCGATCGCTATATGGATGGGTCTATCTAAGTATCATGGGTTTCTTCGCCTAGCGGTGGCCTTGCAAAACTTTGGCAAAACCATTGTGAGTCCAGGGTGATAGGGGGTGTGTCTCTGAGGGGATTCCCTAAAGCCCACAGCCTATCAATGCTATTCCTCAGGAGTTCTAAATGGATTAGGCGCTCTTTGTAATCTATCTCCCCACTTGTAGCAAGACGTGAATAACGGTCTATCATGTCCGTAACATATTGATAAAAGATGTAAGTGTCCCTGAGTTTAGACTCATCCAATATCCCTGGAAGCTTATTGAGAAAACTGTTGAAAACACTACAATGCCAAAGAGTCAGAGGTGAGAGGTTTATAGATAGTTGGTGAACGTCACTAATGTTGCTAAAAAGACACATAGCATTCTTAGCGTGTGCTAGGTTAACGTCTATCTCTGTTAGCAGAACCTTACGTATAGCCTCAGCTTCCCTTTTAGCTTTTTCTGCCTCCCTACTGCGGGTTGTACAGTTAGTTCCTACAGTGCCTGCGATGGCCCCTACAAAAGCGCTTAAAATGGCTCCCAAGGGTGTTACTGGGCCTGTTAAAAAACTCCAAACTGCACTCATCGCACTGAGGGTAATGGTTACATACGGGCTATCTGGTAGCGAAGTCCATATTTCCATAGGGTTTATTAGCTCCTGTCTAGTGAGGGCTTGAAGTCATCCCCCACTATAGCTAACTATCCTGAGAGCCTGAGTTTGCCTGTCTTTTGAATCCCCGGCTAAGCCACTAAGGAAAATTGTGACTTTCTTCTTGTTCAGTTTCAAGTGGGTTGCCCCTTCGTAATGGGACTTGAATCACTTCCTTAAAACTCTCAAGCACACGTTGAAAGTTACGGTTTGACATTTTCTCCAACCCGATAAGATTAGGATAGCTATCCTGGATATACATAATTGCTAGATAGAACCTATATATGCCTTCAATATCTGAAGGGTCAAACAGACTTGTAATTTTAGGGAGATAGCTGTTAAAAACCTCAAGACGCTGTGGTAACACCTCTGGAAGAGTCTTATTTATCACTTCCATAACGATGTAAAGCTGGTCATTAGAAGATCCCCCAGTGTTCTTAACAGGTTCGTCAAGTTTCTCTAACAGCACCTCAACAATGGACAATGAGTTTCGCGCCTGGAACAAGTTAAACTTTATTTCCAGTGATAGCATACTACGTAATGCCTCAGCTTCCTTGATTGCTTTGGTTGCTTCCCTCCTACGTGCTGCCAAATCATTAGCTGTAGCGCCTGTGATGGCACCTAATAGAGCTGTTATGGCAGGGAAGGCAGGGGATACAGCAATATCTGCTAGGAGCGTTGCTATTGCGTTCCAAGTCGCAGCTATTGCACTAAGTCCAAGTCCAACGTTACTAGCAGACAGAGATGTCCATAGGCCCATATTGTAGGCTCCTTATTCAATGAGGGCAGAACATCACTAATATAGCTAACCTATTGCGTGGAATAGGCTAAGACCATTTGACACTGCTAAGTTGACTAATGATGCCGCCTGGGTACTCTACTCGCAGTTTTCGTGAATATTTGTGGGTTTATCCATCTGGGAAACCTTCTGCGAAGTGCATTATGTAGGCTCATCGTCGTTCCTAGGTCTAATAGCTCTTCAACCAATGTAGCTAGGGTGATGTAATACGTCTTTGTGTCCAAGGAAGCTCCAAGAATTCCGTTATTTTCCTTATGTGCCCTGTGCTTTATGATGCCGTGAAAAAGTTGTAGACCTGTTATTTCCTCAAGTTTAAGCGCACTTGGGATAGTGGATAAGAGACTAAGGAAGCCTTGATGCTGCCAAGGAAGAGATGAAAACTCTGCGATAGGTTTCCCCCATTCAAGTTTTATCCCAAGTTTATTTTCATCCCAGATTCTATCTACAAACCTAGATAGAGCTGAAGGTTCAGTGATGGAAGATTCCATTAGTGACAGTGTTATAGGTGACTCAAATAAGAAAACTTTTTGAGTCTTCTTAGTTTCTTTCATCATATGAAGGAAGGCTTGCATTTCTTTCCGAAACTCCTTCATGAGTAAGGGTTCATCTTCAGGATGGTGGCCCGACAATATTTTGAATATTTGGCCTTGTAGTTCCGACAGCAACCACAAGTTATATTCAACCTCCATAGCTAGTGCTTTCCGAGTTGCCTGGTTTCTCTGCCTAGTGGTGAGCAAATCCCGGATCATGGTTGCTCCTTGAGATAAAACAAAACCTAAGATAGCCCCAATGAATACATTTAAAGTGCTGAGGTCAATGTTGTTAAGAGACATGCGCATGGCTCCTCATTTCTGGACTCAACGCTAAGCATAGCGCACGTCTCTGTGGGATGGTATTGCACAGGCAGATCAGGGAGGTTAGAGCGATCGCCCCATCCACCTTCATCACTGCCGCTAACGATCGCCTCTCTGCTGTTGAATCGCCTCCAACTGAGCGATGGCGCAACGCCACTCCGGATGGAGTATCGCCCCATACAACGTCCGGTTAATCTCTCGCTGATAGCGGTTGAATAACTCCGGTTGCTGGATACCCTTAGCGGTCGCCTCAGCCGCTTGAATATCCGCCTCAAGGCTGTCTAATAGGGCGATCCCACACCCAATACACCCAAACCTAGGTCGGGGAATAACTGATCTCGACGGGACTGGCGCGATTCGAACGCGCGACCTACCGCTTAGGAGGCGGTTGCTCTATCCTGCTGAGCTACAGCCCCAGGTGCATGGTTATCGATAGCTTACTACCATACCCTGTACTACTGACTATACACCATTTATTTTGATACCCAAATTCCATCCCAAGGACCACCTCCCACCTCCAAGCCACACAGGGCACTCGTTGCAGCCAAAATCAGCGTCAAATTACCCGATCGCTCCCGTTGCCAAAGTTTTAGGGTGAGCTGTCCTTTCATCGTATCGCGGCAAGCGTAGACTAAGCCGTTGTGGGTAGGTGCCCGGAGGGGAGTGCCCGGTTCTTGGGTGGTGCCGATGAGTTCAACGCGGTGGGTACCGCTTTGGGCGCTCATCTGCCAGTGGCCCCAGGGGGTGATGTGCCAACTGACCTGGCTATTCCAGGGGACAAATTCGTAAAATTTTCCTTGGTGGTGAATGCCGACCAGGGCCACCTCTTCCATCCAGGTGAGGACTTGGCGGCGACCACCTCCCGCAGTCAAGGCTAAATCAGGGGTTTGCTCAAAAGCGTTGCAATTGAGCCAAAACCATTTTTCCGGGAACGATCGCCCCCAATTTTTCTCACTATAGGCCGGGGCGCGGTCAAAGGTGTAGCGATCGCCATTCCATTCAATCCACCCCGTCGCATAGCCATGAGCCATAAGAATCTGCCAACCCGGTTCAAAGATGGGGAATTGGGAGAGCCAGCCAGCGGTGGATTGTTGGGGACAATTGCGGTCTCCCCAACCATAAACTGGTTCCGTGGTGTAGTCCCAGATGGCAGAGGCACCCGTACCGGGATCGATCAGTTGACCGTGGTGGCGAGTGGTGGTGGCGTGGTAGTAGTCAGGAGTGGGGGAGTGGGGGAGTGGGGGAGTGGGGGAGTGGGAGTGTCCTAGGCCAAGGGCGTGTTGCCAAGCCCAAAATCGGTTGGTGTTGCGGAAGGTGCGGCAGAGGTAGATGTCCTGGGGTCCGAGGATTTGGGCGGCCCCGCCACTATTGGGCTGATTGCCGCTAGGGTCTTCAATGGAGTACATGAAGGCGACGGTTTCCCCTACATCGGGCAGGGTGACACGAAAATACCAGCCCTCAAAAAATCGTTGTGTATATCCGTCCCAATGATAGCCGCTGTGGGGCGTTTGCAAGGGATGCACCATGGAAACCTCGTAACTTAGAAGCCAGATATTGCTTGTCTACTCTGCAAAAGTTTAGCAACATCTTCAGTTCCAGCATAATCCAGGGGGGTATATCCGTCTGCATCTTTGGCATTGATGTCTGCGCCGTTGTTGAGTAAAACCTCAACATTTTCCAATATCCCAGCCGCAGAAGCCCAATGTAGCGGGGTGTTCTGGGTGGAATCCTGAGCGTTAACATTAGCTCCCCGGCCAATCAAGTCTTGCACGATATCGGCGCTACCACTACTATTAGCGGCCCAATGGAGGGGGGTTTCTTGCCAAGTATTGACGGCATTAACATTGGCCCCTTTGCTAATTAGAAGATTGGCGATCGCCTGCTGTTCTGTCCCCAGCGTACAGTCGGTCACATCAAAATCACATTCTGCCGCATCCAAGGCCCAGAAAATCACCGTATTCCCACTATCATCCGCCGTTTCCATCGGCTTCCCTTGGTTGAGCAATAGTTCAACCGTAGCCACATCGCCCTCCGCCACGGCTGTTTGTAAGGCCGTCATGTCAGACCCGATATTAAAGCAACTGCGGGCAATCATGATCACCACAAATACGGCAAAGCCAATCCCCCCCCGTAACATCCGCCCCATCAGCAGTTGCCCTAAAATCGCTAGGCCGCCGCCAATGGCCCCACCCCCCATGCTGGCCTTGGGCGTGTTGTTAGACCGGGATGATCGGGATGATGAGGTGGGTTTGGTTCTGGCACGAGAGTGAGTACGCTTAGGCACGGCGGCTAATCCAGCAGCCATCGAGTCGGGAATGTCACCCGGTGGGGACGATGAGGCAGGCGCTGCCCCCGTAGGTGCGGTTAAGGATGAACCTGAGCCTTGTGCCGATGAGGATGCAGAGCGGGATGATAGGGGATAGGGGGAGGGTTCGACTCGCCGTAAATTGCCTGAACCGTTAGGGGAGGCATCAAAAATGTAACTTGAGGAGGCCATTTGGTCTCCATTGGGTTTAACAGAGGGGGAAACCTGGGGAGGAGGCGTGGAGGGCGCTGGTTGAGGGGACGCATTTACCCCTGGGGAGACCGTGAGTGGCTGGGGCGTTGTCACCATCTCCTGCGTGGCAGAGGGACTGATTTTGGCTTCTTCTTCTTGAAGTTTGGGCAGGGCTTTGGAGGCCCAGCTTTTGAGGGCAAAGTTTTTGCTATGGGCTAGGGTCTCGCAGCGGGCGATCGCCTTGCCAAAGTCCTTCACTTCCCGATAGGTCTTCACCAAGGTCATCTCAGCGTTCATATAATCACGGGAATTCAGGCGGGTGCAGGCAGCGGTGTATTGCTCTAATAACTGAATGGCGCGATCGCGCTTCATATTCTTGTATGCCTGAATCCCCTGGTGGAGCAACATCTCATTATCCGGCTCATTGTTGGGGGGCATTGATTCAATGACTGCACCATCGTTCTCAACTTCATCGGCCTGACGCTTGACTACCGCTGCGGCTTCCGCCTCCAATTTGGGTAGACTGCGATCGATCCAGATGTTGAGGGCTGTGTTTTTGGTTGCCGTCAACCCTTGACAATGGGCGATCGCTTGATCCATCTGCCCCAATTGCTGATAGCATTTAACAATGCCTCGATGGGCTTGCATGTATTTTTGCGAGGTGACGGCATCCGCTGCGTCACACTCTCGGCAATATTCTAGTAAATAGGCGATCGCATCCTCAAATTTATTCTGCTGAAATGCAGCCAATCCAGCTTCGTATGACATGGTGCCTGTTCCTCCATGGGCCTCCGGATAGCATTAGGATGCCCACTTGCTGATGCAGAGCTATCAGCATAGTATTGCGATATTGACAAGGTGGGTTAAACCCCTTCATGCAGTGGGATGCCATGGGAGAGAAACCCAATCAGGCAGGACGCATCACTAGACTTAGCTTCATCCTCACTCTTGAAGGGTAAGTTTTTCCGAATGGAAAATTGAACACTCCAGACCATTCCTAACGGGATTGCACATCGCTATATTGGTAATGTATTGTACTAATTTCCACCGGATCTGAGCCAACCATGTCGTCTTCCCCATCATCTCCCCCTGTTGCCGTCCCCACTGATCTAACAGCGTTTACCATTCCCCCGGCGCCAGTGGGCTTCAAGTCTGGCTTTATCGGTATCATTGGTCGTCCCAATGTGGGGAAATCGACTCTGATGAATCGGTTGGTGGGCCAAAAAATTGCCATCACCTCTCCGGTGGCCCAAACGACTCGGAATCGGCTCCAGGGTATTTTGACCACGGATACAGCCCAGTTTATTTTTGTGGACACACCAGGGATTCACAAGCCCCATCACCAATTGGGCAAGGTGCTGGTACAAAATGCCAAAACGGCAATCCAGTCCGTGGATGTGCTGCTGTTTGTAGTAGATGGCACGGTGATGATGGGAGGAGGCGATCGCTACATCGTGGATTTGCTCCAACATGTGGAAACTCCGGTGATTCTAGGGTTGAATAAATTGGATCAACAATCTGAAAATGAAGCAAAACGGGACGCGATCGCCCAAAGTTATCTGGAAACCGCCGATGAAAAACAATGGACAATGGTAAATTTTTCCGCCCTGACAGGAGCAGGCACCGATGCACTACAGGCCCAACTCATGGCACGGCTAGAACCCGGTCCCTATTACTATCCTCCAGATTTGGTGACGGATCAACCCGAACGATTTATCATGGGTGAGTTAATACGGGAACAAGTATTGCTGAATACCCGTGAAGAGGTGCCCCATTCGGTGGCGATCGCCATTGATAAAGTAGAAGAAGCCCCGAATATTACCCGAATTTTTGCCACTATCCACGTCGAGCGCAAATCCCAAAAAGGGATTCTGATTGGCAAAGGTGGCTCCATGATCAAAACCATTGGGGTGGCGGCCCGTCAACAAATTCAAAAATTAATCATGGGGAAGGTTCATATTGAATTATTCGTCAAGGTGCAACCAAAATGGCGACAGTCCCGCATCCAGTTGGAAGACTTGGGATATCGATTGGATGCTTAACTTCAGCCATCGCTTCAATCCTATTAGCAGTACTACCATGGTTTGTTGTCAAGGCTGTCTATTATCAAGGATATCAAGGAATACCCTATGCCTCAAGAATCCCTCCATCGTCCCGTATCCCATCCCTCGCCTACACCCCAGCAATCGGTATCCCATAGCACAGCCCCTATCCTGTTTTTATTTTTGGAGATTTTTTCCCAGGAGGGGGGGATTCAGTCCTATGTTAAGGATATTTTTCGGGCCTATGGAGCGTTGGAACAGCCGCCAAACGGAGATGTATTTTTGCTACGGGATCAGATCGATTGCACCAACGAATTCGCGACTGGTCCGCTAACATTCCACTATTTTCATAGTACTAATCCCACTTGGGGCCGGGTGAAAATGGCGATCGCCCTCCTCCTGTACCTAGTGCAACGCCGTCCGGCTCAAGTCTTCTGCGGCCACATTCTCCTAGCCCCTCTCGTCCAGCAGCTTTGTGGATTGTTCAACATTCCCTACACGGTATTGACCTACGGTAAAGAAGTGTGGGAACCTCTCCCCCCCAAAGCCCAAGCCGCCCTGCAAAAAGCGACCTCAATTTGGACCATCAGCCGCTACACGGGGGCTAAGCTTTGCACGTCTAACCAGGTGAATCCCGACAACCTCGCATTTTTACCCTGTGCCATCGATGGCGATTATTTCACCCCTGGGGAAAAATCCGCAGAACTGCTACAACGCTACGGCTTGAATCCGGACCAGAAAATTTTGGTGACGGTGGCGAGATTGTGGTCTGGCGACATTTATAAAGGAGTAGATGTCACCCTGAGAGCCTTGCCCACGATTCAACAAGCGGTTCCGGGGGCGCAATATCTGATTATTGGCCGGGGCGATGATCAACCCCGGTTGGCCCAACTGGCCCAGGATTTGGGAGTGGCAGATCGCGTAGTGTTTGCCGGATTTGTCCCCACGGCGGAGTTGCGGGATCATTATCGGTTGGCGGATGTGTACGTGATGCCCTCCCAGGAAGGGTTCGGCATTGTGTATCTGGAGGCGATGGCCTGTGGGGTTCCGGTGATTTCCGGGGATGCGGATGGCTCCGCCGATCCGGTGCAAGATGGTCGGGTGGGATGGCGGGTGCCCCATCGTGATCCGGATGCGGTGGCCCAGGCTTGTATTGAGGTGTTACAAGGCCAAGACCAGCGCTGTGATGGGGCGTGGCTGAGGCAGGAGGCGATCGCCGCCTTCGGTCAACACGCATTTCAAGCCCAATTGCAGAGCCTCCTCCAGCCTTAACAATCCATATTCTAGTACACTGTCTCTGGCAGGGCATTGCCCCAAGAGCCTCTGGCTCTCCGTAAGATATGAGGCAGAGCCTCTACTGAGGGGTTCCAGCGAGACACAGGAACCCAGCAAAAGTGTCCCCGTGGGACACTAGGCCACAGAAACAAGGGTTAATATGCAAGAGAGGAATGTTGCAATAAAATAGGGGCAGTCACCTCAGTAGAAATCATGAAATGGGGAGGAGATCGGTGCGTCCAGGTGGATTTAACGAGTTGAACGCGAGCGTTTCGGGCCTCCGATTTTGGTTGACGTTATTGCTCTTCCTGTGGTTAATTAGCTCCGTTGGGTTGTGGTGGTTAATTAAATCCTTTTTTATTCTCTTAGCAGTACTGTTGCTGTTGCCCATCGTTGGGGTAATCGGATTTCGCTTTTGGTTACAGCGATCGCTTATCCCTGGAAACTGTCCCGTATGTAACCAAAACCTAGTGGCCATTCGGAATCGCAACCTTCAATGCCCCAATTGTGGCGAACCCTTATCAGCAACCGACACCACGATTCGCCGCAATGCCCCCCCCGGCATCGTGGATGTGGAAGTGGTTGATGTTTCCGCTACCGAAGAGGATTAGACCTCCCATCCTAATTTGCGGATACATCCATCCGTAAAACTTGTTGGGCAATCCCTTTCAGACTTTGTAACACCTTGTCGAGATCATTGCCTGGATCAACTAAGGAAAAGATAGAGAAAACGCTGTAAACTGGGGAAGATTGATGAATGACTTTAAGGAATCGAAAGTCGCTACCATTGGCGATCAAGCTAAAGGTGGGTTGAGGTCGCTCGGCATTAGCATTGGGACTGGCCAACATATAGGCTAAAGCTTGGAGCATGGCTTTATTCAAGGAAAACTGACTGTGTTTGGATTCAAGCATCACCACCCATAATTTTTCCTGAAAGACTAAAATATCAATTCGCCCCCGATACAGGGTGTCTCCATCTAATCCTGATATTGACAAGGTTTTCGGAAATGAGCGATCGCCGCGTCAAGGTGAGAAAGTTTGCTTTCACCTGATCGAGCCGATCTTTTTCTTGGATCGTGAGTTCAGACCGATCTCTATGCCACTGGACAAAATCATCCCGATCGTTACTTGACCGTAAATTAAAGTTTGTTTCTAAATCGTAAAAACTTGTCTTTTCGGAAATCACTACTAGAGTCGTCCGAAAATTGGGGTGTAGTACCCGCTGCGCGGGTACACCACCCCAATTTTCGGATAGGTCTACTGTTTGAACCATCATGCTAGTTCCTTTCTTCAAGATGATCCGCTGAGGTATGGGTATAATTATGGTGGTAAATG
>JAYKIC010000217.1:0-22316 GCA_035284985.1 Leptolyngbyaceae cyanobacterium | reverse complement strand
TATATGCCCAATGAGCAGTTGGCTGGACGACCCCGCTACAGCAGTGACATCTATGCCGCTGGTATGGTAGCCCTCCGGGCAGTGACGGGGCGATCGCCCTGTAAATTGCCGGAAGATATTCGCAGCGGTGAAATTTGTTGGCGCGATCGCGCTCCCCACATCAGTGCGCCCCTGGCTGATGTGATCACTAAAATGACCTGCTATGACTTTCGAGAACGCTATACCACCGCTGCCGAAACCCTCAGTGCCCTGGCTGATATTGAACCAGAGATTTTAGCCTCTGCTGTGATGGAAGGCCCAGCGGTGGCGGTGGAACCCCTAGCCAATCTGCACGAACCAACTTTCGGCAAAGTCGCAACTACTGCTAATGTGATTCTTTTTCCTCTTGGTAAAGGCACGGCGGAATGGTCGGTGGCGGTGACGGATCTTTCTGAGGATCACGGAACTCAAGGCTCAGTCCCGATGGTGGCTGAAGATCCGCAGGTGACAGAGCCGACATCTGTTGTCGCTTTACCACGACCCGGATTTCAGGGGGCTGGGTTCCAATCCCCTGAAATCCCGCCGCCGCCCGCAAGCCAACAGCCCTTCCCGTCTGACTTGTTGGACAGTCTCGCCCATGATCACATCATGACGGCATCCGTGGCTATTCAAGGATCGGAGTCAAGCGATGTCTCAATGACCTCGGAGTCGTTGTCTGTTGATGAATATTGTAGTCAGGGCGATAAATTTTTCCAAGATCAGCAATATGGCCGCGCGATTACCGCTTATGGGCTATCACTCCGGGCGCATCCGGATGACTATATTCTCTGGTTCAAGCAAGCGATGGCCCTGGAGTATCTCAACCGCCATCAGGAGGCGATCGCCTGTTATCACAAGGTACTCAAGCTCCAACCCCAGGACTATCTGGCTTGGTCCAAGTTAGGCAAGGCGCTGGAAACCTTGGAGCAGTACGATGAGGCGGTGGATGCCTACACCCAGGTGTTGCAAATCCAGCCCCAAAACTATTGGGCTTGGCATGATCAAGGACGGGCTTTGGAAGCCGCCCAACAGATTGAAACGGCGATCGCTTCCTATGACCGAGCGATCCAACTCAAACCCGACTTTCAACTCGCCATCGATCGGCGCAAACGGTTGCTGACCCAATTGAAGGAGGTGGATCGACTCTATCATTTGCAACATTATGATGAAGCCCTCCAATCCTGTTTGGAAACGGTGCAAACTAACCCGGATGATCCCCTAGCCTGGTTGACCCAGGGGATGACCTTGGAAAATGCCCAATATTACCAAGCCGCCGTGGACGCATACGAAAAGGTGATAGCCCTAGATCCGCAAGATACCTTAGCTCAGTTCCGGCGGGGGGGAGTTTTAGAAAAACTGGGGCGCTATCAGGAGGCGGCGATCGCCTACCGCAGTGTCACCCGTTTGCAAGCCGATAACCATTGGGCTTGGAACGACCTGGGACGGATGTTGGAAACGTTGCAGCATTGCGATCATGCCATGGTGGCCTATAACAAGGCGATTACTTTGCAGCCAACCCTGGATACGGCCATTGCAGGGCGCGATCGCATGATTCGCCATCTCCAGCAACGGGCCTCAATGGCTTGAATCCCAGTGGGATGAAGTCGATAAAATACAAGAGTAGCCACAGCGATTTAAATGCTCTATGATTGAAAGGTTGTCACCTTATTTGTTAATTTTACGCAATAGCTATGGCAGTCCCGAAGAAACGAACCTCAAAGTCCAAACGCAGTATCCGTCGTGCAGTATGGAAAGGCAAGGCAAAGTTGCAGGCTGAGCGTGCCTTATCCTTGGGTAAATCCGTATTGACTGGGCAATCCGAAAGCTTTATTTATCCGTCTAAAGATGACGATGACGATGAAGACGAGTAATTGGGTACTCTCTCCTTAGAGCTATCGTTATGGTCCCTGTGGTCAGTATGCCTAAACCAAGTCGGCAGCCAGTCCGCTAAGTGTCCTATACCGCGCTATGCTGTTTTGATGGCTTTGCCTTCGCTTGGGGGATAGCAGTCAGGCTGTGAGCCTAGTATCCTGTCTAGGCGATCGCTGGCATAACGGTACTCAGTAGTTAATCGGTTCACCCAAAGGAACGTTATGCGAGAGAGTATCCAACGACTGACCGACAATTTGAGTAAAGCCATTGTGGGTAAAGAAGATGCCATTCGGTTAGTCCTGACGGCTTTATTTTCCGGTGGGCATGTCCTCCTTGAGGATGTACCTGGAGTTGGAAAAACCCTGTTGGCTAAATCCCTTGCCAGTTCCATTGACGGTAGCTTTAAGCGAGTCCAGTGTACGCCGGATCTTTTGCCGACGGATGTGACGGGAACCAATATCTGGAATCCTCAAACCGGGCAATTTGAATTTTTGCAAGGTCCAGTGTTTGCCAATGTTTTATTGGCGGATGAAATTAACCGGGCGACTCCCCGTACCCAGTCTGCCTTGTTAGAAGTCATGGAAGAACACCAGGTGACAACCGATGGGGTATCCCGTGCTGTTCCCCATCCGTTTTTTGTCATTGCGACCCAGAACCCGGTGGAGTATCAGGGCACCTTTCCTTTACCAGAAGCGCAGATGGATCGATTCAGTTTAGCCCTTAGTTTGGGATATCCATCGGAGGCAGAAGAGTTACAGATATTGCGGCGGTTGCAGGGAAATACCACCGCTCCCGTCCTCCAACCTTGCATTTCCTTGGAAGAAGTGGCGCAACTCCAACAAGTCTGTTCTACGGTTAGCGTTTTGGATGATGTCCAACACTATATTTTGGATCTGGTCCGAGCGACACGGGATCATGAAAATATTCGTTTGGGGGTAAGTCCTAGAGGATCGGTGGCCCTGTTTCGCTGTAGTCAAGCCCTGGCATGGCTCAAGGGACGGGATTTTGTGCAGCTCGATGATATTAAAGAGTTAGCGATCGCCGTGCTATCTCACCGCATCATTCCCACCAGTGGTCATCGTTCCTCCGTATTAGTCCAGCAGTTACTAGAGTCTATCCCCAATTCGGTGGGGGCTTAAGGTGCAACCGAATATTCACTGAATTACCCCTGAAATCTGATTTCAGGCTGTTTGTTTCTATGCTTTCCGTATATTTCCCCTCGGAATTGCGGTGAAAGATTGCTATACCAGATGAAGCTTCAATGTAATCTTTGCCCATGGGCAATTAGGGTTGAGGCGATTCAAGGAAGTGTGATTGAAACAATACAGGGTGTAGGGTTAAACCAATATGCTGCCACTTAATCAGAGGGCTGAACGGGTTGGTCGGCACCAGTGGAGCGATCGCTCCACTGGTGCTTTGGGTAATTGGGATCGGGATGGCAATTCTTTCCAATTCAAGGTGGTGCTTTGGTTGGGGGCCAATGGCTTGGGGGCTAGACAGGCGAACCGGGCTACCGCTGGGTTTACCTTGCTAGAATCGCTAACGGTTGTGGCAATGATTGGGATATTATCGGCGATCGCCGCCACAAGCTGGCTCAGTTTTTTCAATACCTGGCGTTTAACCGCTGCCCAGGATCAGGTTTATCAAGCGATGATCATCGCTCGTTCCACCGCTAAGCAGGAACATCGCCGGATGCAAGCCAGCTTTCGTACTCGCCAAAACCAGGTGGAGTGGGCTGTCCATCCAGTGAATGCCAATACATCCGATCTGGATTGGAAAACCCTACCAGGGGCGGTAAAAATTGATGCCAATGAAACCACCTTGTATCGCTCTAATGATGATACTTACCGGGTCCAATTTGACCACAAGGGCAACACCAATGGTCGTCTGGGGCGATTAACCTTAGCAGGGATTAATCCCCACAAAGCTCGACGGTGTGTGTTTGTGTCCACCCTGATTGGCACGCTCCGCAAGGCCCGCGATCGCCCCACCCCCCAGAATGGCCGTTATTGTTACTAACCCAATATCCATACGGGTCTTAAGAAAATGCGATCGCCCCTGAACAAAATAGAGGCGATCGCCCTTAACCTTTTCCTGCTAACCAAAATCAACCTTTAACCAAAATCAACCTTGGTAGCAGGTTTAACCAACCAACGTAAATATGCCTCAAATATGCCTCAGTTCACCCCTTGTTTCACCACAACGGTTTCCCCGACCTTAGACGTGGCAGACATTTTGGAAACTTGATTGGGTATCCCTTTAATCGGACATTCCTCTGTACCAACGGTCGAACGGGTCAGGGCTTCCACTTTTTGTTTTGCTTTCTCAGGGTCAAGTACCCACTCACGGTAGAATTCGTAGGGACACTCGGCCATGCCCTCATCTCCATCGCCAGAATTAATCATGCCCGTGTAGCCTCGATGGAGCAGTTTGAACAGATGGTTCTGAGACTGGGCATTTTGACGAAAATCTCGGATCGCAAATTTAGAGAGGGCCGCATATTGAATGCCATTTTCTTCCTCCCCACATTCGCCTAAGGTGCGGCCATCAAACCCCACAATGGCAGAGTGACCGAAGTAGCTATAGACCCCATCAAAGCCAGCGGCATTCGCCACTGCCACATAGGTGTTATTCATCCAGGCCATGGCTTTGGAAACGAGAATTTGCTGCTCTTTAGCCGGATACATATAGCCTTGGCAGCGCACCACCAGTTCAGCTCCCTTCATCACACAGTCTCGCCAGATTTCGGGATAATTGCCGTCATCGCAGATAATGAGGCTGATTTTCAGACCCTTCGGCCCTTCTGTAACATAGGTGCAGTTGCCGGGATACCAGCCCTCGATTGGGGTCCACGGCATAATTTTGCGATACTTTTGAACAACCTCTCCCCGATCATTCATCAGAATTAAGGTATTGTAAGGAACCTTCTTGGGATGATCTTCGTGACGCTCTCCAGTTAAGGAGAAAACACCCCACACCTTATTCCGGATACAGGCTTCAGCAAAGATTGCTGTTTCTTCTCCAGGGACAACAGAGGCGGTGTCCATCATTTCACCGAAATCATACATGATGCCGTGGGTCGAATATTCTGGGAAAATCACCAGATCCATCCCCGGTAGTCCCACTTTCATGCCGTCAATCATTTCAGCGATCGCCCGACAATTTGCCAACACCTCCTCACGGGTGTGTAATCGGGGCATTTTGTAGTTAACAACCGCAACTCCTACCGCATCATTACTTGAAGAAATATCACCATGAAATGCCATTTAAACTCCTCCCTTTCCAATGGCAAATTTTCTAGCAGACCATAGTCAAGATAGAGTTGCTTGAGTTTAGTTCAAGCAAATATCAAGCTAGATAGAAGGGAAATCTAGACTACGAAATTCATGGCGCTGGGGAGCGATCGCCAATCCTTAACAGTCGCAAATTACCCTAGTTTAAGAAGCACCCAGACCCACCACTCATCCTCTGCTCTCAATCCAGTTAGATAATATATGGCAGATACTTAAAATGCTGGTAAAACTACTTCCAATTCTGCCACTTTCCAATCCAATTGGATGTATGAATATCTAAAGCTTCTAGAGTTTCAAACCAAAAATGAACTGAAAACTAGCGCTACTAAATTAATGCAGAATCGGTGTGGGGCTAGCTTAACACAGCTATACAGTTACAATTACTCAAGTATAGATATATATTCTGTAGTTTAGGCTACAAAATAGGGGCTGGAGCGGGAAGGTACCTGGGGAAGCGATCGCTCCATGCTTCCCCTAAGAAAACCAAATTAGCCTTTACGATCTACCCCTTCTAGAGACAATCCTTAGGCTGTCTGCCTAGATATCCTATTAAAAAATGTAGAAATTCGTATCAAGAGTAACAGAAATTCTGTTGGCAAAATTATTCTATATAGCAATGCAACACGGGAAAAGCGTTAGCCCATTTAGCATTAAGTAGGGCTGTTTAGTCTTTTACCTGCTTCTAGGTTGATGAGGCTATCTACCTCTTAAATAGTAGAGTTGAGAGCTTGCCTAAGGTTATTCTCTAGCGTATAGTGTGGTGCTAAGGAGTCTGAATAAAGCTTAGAGTTGTTAGTTTCTAGAGGATGAACTGCGTTGAAATTTAGTGTTTTCCATTTAGACGTTAGCTCTCAGTTCATTTTCTCTCCGCATCATTTCTGTTTAAAGATGTTTTGATAGTTGTCTTGCTCACTGTCTTTGGGCAGGAGTATTTACACCCTGATAATGAACAGACTTGATGATAGCGATTGTTCTTGAATATTGCTTAGACGTAATGTTCAAGGCTTAAATGTTCCTTATGACTTGTACGAGGTAAATTGCGGCTATGGCACAGCAGCCATCTATTTCTTTGGCTAATATTAATCGTCGGAAGTTTATCCAATATGGCTCCCTAGCCCTTGGCTCTGGAGTAATTGCGGCCTGCTCCGGCCCTTCTGGTTCAGGTACCTCAGACGGAGATCTGGGCGAGAATCCGATTAAGGTTGGGGTAATGTACTCTACTACGGGTACAATCGCGATTGTGGAAAAGTCGCTCCAAGACGCAACCTTCTTGGCGATCGAACAAATTAATTCAGGTACAGGTCCGTGGGAAGGTAAAGGGCCAGGAATTCAAGGGCGTAAGATTGAGAAAGTGGTCGTTAACCCTGACTCCAACTGGGACTTGTACAACCAGATGTCCAAGCGTTTAATTGACGAGGATCAAGTCGTTTGTGTCTTAGGCTGCTACACATCGGCTAGTCGGAAATCTGTACTGCCTGTGTTTGAGGAAAAGGACTCCATCCTTTATTACCCGGTTTATTATGAAGGGAATGAGTGTAGTTCTAATGTCTTCTACACTGGAGCAGCTCCTAACCAGCAAATTACTGACTCAATTCCCTACTGTTACGAAAACTTTGGTCCAAAAGGGTTTTATATTGGCTCTGACTACATCTATCCCAAAGAAAGTAATCGAATCGCTAGGGCCGAGTTAGAGAAAATCGGGGGTGAAGTGGTAGGGGATGAGTACGCCGCTCTTGGTACCACCGAATTTATTACCATCATTAACAAAATCAAGGCAGCAAAACCTGATTTTGTTCTCAGTAACTTGGTAGGGGACAGTATTCCCGCATTCTATCGCCAATATAGAGACGCAGGGATTACGGCAGACGATATTCCAATCATGGCTTATCCAACTACTGAAGAAGAGATTTTGGCCATGGGACCAGAATACTCCACGGGCCACTACACCAGCTTCAACTATTTCCAAACCGTTGATACTCCAGAAAATAAAGCATTTGTGGAGCAGTTTAAAGCAATGTTTGGTAATGATCGAGTCACCAACGGGGTAATGGAAGCGGCTTACCTCCAAACTTTCTTCATGGCGCAAGCTATGGATCAAGTGTTGAGTGAAGGTGGAGAAATCAATACGGGCACTCTTCGGGAAGCAACCAGAGGGCAAGAATTTAATGCGCCCCAAGGACGAGTCAAGATTGACCCTGATAACTATCACACTTATCTCTACTCTCGAATTGGCAGATGGAAAGAAGATGGGCAAGCTGAAATCGTATTTGCTACCGATGCCGCTGTCAAGCCCATTGCCTGGAGCCAAGCGCTTTATAAAGGCCGGATTTGTGTGCATCCAACTCCCGATGATCGCAGCGATCCAACGAAGGAAACGGGTGAAGATCTAGAACCCCAGTTCCTATAGGAAGTTGTGAGACTGTTGAGTTTCTGATTGCTGTTCGATCCTTGAAAAGCAGCTTTGCTAGCTGATTCATTTGTAATCAGTTGGCAAAGCTTTTTTCTCAAGTAAGTGTAGGTATCTCTTGTATAGATTCGTTAATACCCTGTTTTATGTTGGATCTTACCTTTTCGTCCCTCTATTTCTTTGCCCAGGAAGGCGGAATTAGTTTTCCCTCTCTGTTGAATCAGGCTCTTAACGGCATTGGAATTGTAGGAATTTTATTGCTGACTGGCTTGGGTTTAGCCATCACGTTTGGAGTGATGCGTATCATCAACCTGGCCCATGGTGAATTCATCATGCTAGGTGCTTATGTGACATTCGTGATGCAAGATGTCTTCAAACTGGACTTGTTGATGACAATTCCATTTTCATTTATTGTTACGGCCATCATTGGTGGAATTGTCGAACTCACCATAATTCGCCGACTATACGGTCGCCCCTTAGAAACTCTGCTTGCCACTTGGGGCTTGAGTATTGTCTTACAGGGGGTGGTCAAACTAATTTTCACGGCTCAGCTCAAGTATGTGAAATCCCCTGCTTATCTTTCTGGCAACTTTTTGCTCATGTCTGATGCCCAGGGAGCGCCTCTAATTGCGATTTCCTACTATCGAATGTTTATTGTTGCTGTTGCTTTAGCACTATTGGGCCTAACCATATATCTATTTTATGGCACCTCATGGGGGCGGCAGGTTAGGGCTGTAACCCAAAATAGGGATATGGCTAAGTGTTTGGGTGTTAATACCCAACTTGTTGATATGGGGACATTTGCCTACGGCTGTGGTTTGGCGGGAGTTGCTGGTTCTGTGATTTCAGCCTTAAAAACAGTTGCTCCTCCCATGGGTCAAGACTATCTTGTCGATGCATGGATGGTTGTTGTAACAGGTGGGGTTGATAAGCTCATCGGTATTTTGGCTGGCTCATTTCTCATCGGTGAGGCTAATGCATTGATTGCATTTGTTTTGAATGATCCCCTAGCCCGCGTCATTGTCTTAGCTGCTGTGATTGTGTTAATTCGCTATCGTCCAGAAGGGTTGTTTACGATTCAAAAGCGGACGTAGTTCCTTTGCCTATGTTCATTTACCAGAAAACATGGGAATTTGATCGACCCATTGATCTGTTTTTAAGGTTAGCCAGTATTAGGAGGTTTGAGAAACTATGGCCAACATTGTAATGGGTTATAAGCAATCCACATTTCCTGCTAAATTGCTAGCGATTAGTGGCATTGCTCTATTAATCTTTATCATATTGCCTTTTGCTATCAATGATTTTCAGCTTTCGCTTATATCTAAGCTGCTGTTGTTTGGTTCTTTGGCCATTTCCCTTGATTTAGTTTGGGGCTTTACTGGAATTTTGAGCTTTGCCCATGGTGTTTTTTTCACATTAGGTGGCTATGCTTCGGCTTACTATCTGAAGCTTAATCTCTCGGCTGAATCTAATACCTACGGGGGAGAATTACCCGACTTCATGGTTTGGAACGGTTTAGAGAGTTTACCCTGGTTTATTGCTCCCCTGAAGTATTTTCCAATTGCTGTCATTGCCATGGTGGCAGTGCCTGCCTTATTTGCTTATATTGTTGGTTATTTCATCTTCCGCTCCAAGGTGAGTGGGGTTTACATTACCATCATCACTCTGGCTATTTCTTCAGCTTTGACAACTTTTTTTGTGAGTCAGCAAGCCTATACTGGTGGGACTAACGGTATTACGGATGTCAGTAAGCTCAGCCTTTTCGGTACTATAATTCCACCTGTTGGATTGTATTTCATTATCCTGACCTACACGGCGTTTGTTTTAGGTTTGGGGTGGTGGCTAACTCAGTCTAATTTTGGCTTGATTTTACGTTCGATTAACGAGAATGAGAACCGGATTGCCTTTCTCGGTTATGATGTAGCCCAGTTCAAGATTTTCATTTGGACCCTTTCTGCGGCATTGGCTGGAGTAGCTGGTGGGCTGTTTGTACCCCTCAACCGTTTTATTTCTCCGGTTTATTTGGCTGTAGCTTTTGGTACTCAGGTGGTGATTTGGGTCGCTATTGGTGGGCGTGGTACCTTAGTTGGTCCTCTCGTTGCCGCCATTTTGTTGGGGCAGGTACAGAATTATGCTGAGAAAGTAACCCAAGATTGGCAATTGGTGGTTGGTATTTTGCTGCTAGTTGTTGTTTTGTTCATTCCCAGTGGCTTAATGAGTTTATTGCCGAAGCAGTTTAATTTGGCTAATTTGTCTAAACCTAAGCCTTTACCCGTGTCGGATGCCTCAAAAAACTGATGTTGCGGCTGAGCTGACGAGTATTTAATTGCAAAGATTGGTTGAGAGAGTTAGTTTGAGAGGATGTAGGTGATGGATGCGGTTTTATCGGTTAAAGATTTGAATGTTGTCTTTTCTGGATTTAGGGCTTTAAGTGGAGTAACCCTAGATATATACGATGGTGAGATTGTCACGATTATTGGTCCTAACGGGGCAGGAAAGAGTACTTTGTTGGACGCGATCGTGGGTAAATCTCCTGTATTTTCTGGCCATGTTTATTTTCATGGCAAGGCTATTACCAATCGCAATCCCCATGAAATTGCCCGTATGGGAATTGGGCGAAAATTTCAGAATCCTAATGTATACAACGATTTGACTGTCTTTGACAACATTTTGTTAGCGTTGAAAGGGACACATGGAATTCTTGCTTCCATTACATCAAAGTTAACGCGGGAGAAAAAGAGCAAAATCTATGATGTTTTGGAGCGGACAAGTTTGCTCGAACAAGCTTTCGAGCAAGTTTCGTCTTTATCCCATGGTCAGAAACAGTGGGTTGAAATTGCGATGGTGCTTGCCCAAGATCCTTCGATTGTTTTGCTGGATGAACCCACCGCCGGAATGACGGCTGATGAGACCTATATGACTGGGGAAATTATTAAAAGTATTTCCAAGTCTCACTCGGTGGTTGTTATTGAACATGACATGGAATTTGTTAAGCAGATTGCTGAACGAATTGTGGTCTTGCACCAAGGAAGCATTTTGGCTGAGGGATCAGTGGAAGAAGTGCAGAAAAATTCTAAAGTGATAGAGGTTTATTTAGGTCGTGAAACAATCAACGCTGCTGCCTGAAACGGAAGATATGATGGTCACTCGCCCATTGTTAGAAATGCGAGATGTAACCGTTGGTTATGGTCAAACTCCAGTGTTATTCGATATAGATTTATCGATTAATGAAGGAGAAATTGTTTGCTTACTCGGTCGTAATGGTGTTGGAAAAACAACACTTTTGCGTAGTGTTATTGGGTTGAACCCGCTGACTAGAGGGTCAATATTGTTCAATAACTTTGATATTACACGGGTTCCCACTTACAAACGGGCGCGACGTGGTATCGCTTATATTCCTCAGGGTCGGGAAATTATTCCCTATTTGTCAGTGCTAGATAATTTGAAGATGGGGTTTAGTGCGAGTGGCAAAAAGGCAAAGCGAATTCCTAGTGAGATTTTTGACTTTTTCCCAATGTTGCATGAACACTTGGAACGACAAGGTGGATTGCTAAGTGGTGGACAACAACAACAACTGGCGATCGCCCGTGGTTTGATGTGCGATCCTAAAATTATGCTACTTGATGAGCCGACTGAAGGAATTCAGCCATCGATTGTGCAGGAAATTGAAGATACGTTGAAGCGCATCAACAAGGAAAAAGGGATTACCGTGATGGTGGTGGAACAAAAAATCACCTTTGCGCGACAGTTAGCTGAGAAGTTTTTCATCATGGAAAAAGGGGAGATTGTGGCTAAAGGCCAGACCCAGGATCTGACCGATGATTTGCTACGTCGATACTTGGCTGTCTAGATTTCTTTGGGACTAATAAGAGTTGTCGATCAGTAGATCATAAATCGTTTAAATATAAACGATAGGACTGTTTGATTGTAATATTTTATTACCTAGATTTCTAGAGCTAATGTAGCTTGAAAAACGGGTTTGAATTTTCAAACTCGTTTTTTCTTTGTTTGTCGAAGAAATGGGATTAAAACCAATATATTGTATCTAAACTTACATTTTAGGGCCTCAACTCCGTTTACCATCCTACTTATAATGTGGTTTTAGATAAATAGCTATAGCTCTATGTTGTCTTTACTTGAGCAAGATAGGATGTAGAACTAACTGTTTATTAGACCAGTTTATGTTCACACTTAGCCCCAAAAAGTGAGCAGCGGATATTCAATTGTTCGCATTAGATTTATGTCTGTCCTAATAAATTGAGGAGTACTTGTTCATGCCTGAAACGCTATTTAAAGTCGATTTGACTAAGCCAATGTCGGAGCAAGAATTGCCTGGTCATAATCGTTGGCATCCGGATATTCCTGCTGTTGTTTCTGTTAATCCTGGTGATGTTTTCCGGATTGAATGTAAGGATTGGACCGATGGTCAAATTAAAAATAATGACAGTCCGGATGATATTCGGGACGTTGATCTTACCGTTGTACACGTCCTGAGTGGCCCCATCTGGGTCAATGGTGCTCAACCGGGAGATATCCTGGTGGTTGATTTGTTAGATATTGGTGCGTTGCAGGGCGATGAGTGGGGTTTCACTGGAATCTTCGATCGCAAAAACGGTGGGGGCTTCTTAACCGACCACTACCCTAATCCCGCTAAGGCTATTTGGGATCTTGAGGGAATCTATACCTCCTCTCGCCATATTCCAGGGGTACGATTTGCGGGTATCACCCACCCTGGCTTGATTGGTTGCGCCCCATCCCATGAACTACTGGCCAAGTGGAACAAGCGGGAAAAAACTTTGGTTGACACTGCTCCCGATCTACGGACCTATGGGGCCGGGTTGTCTGGGGATCAGCCGGTATTGGCAGCCTTACCTAATCCTACCAATGCGATTTTGGGTACCTTGCCTGCGTCTGATTACGATCGGGTAGCGGCTGAAGCGGCACGAACTGTGCCGCCACGGGAGCATGGTGGTAACTGTGACATCAAGAATCTATCCAGAGGGACTCGAATCTACTTCCCCGTTTACGTGGAGGGTGCCAAGCTTTCCATGGGAGATATTCACTTTTCCCAAGGAGATGGAGAAATTTCCTTCTGTGGGGCGATCGAAATGTCGGGCTTTATTGACCTCCATGTGGATATTATCAAAGGTGGCATGGAAAAATACGGCATGGTCAACCCTATTTTTAAGCCCGGCCCAGTAGAGCCTCGCTATTCTGAGTACCTGGTATTTGAAGGTATTTCTGTAGATGAGTTTTCTGGTAAGCAGTACTACATGGATGTTCATATTGCTTATCGTCAAGCTTGTCTCAATGCCATTGAGTACCTGAAAAAGTTTGGATTCACAGGGGAACAAGCCTACTTGTTATTAAGCTGTGCGCCAGTTGAAGGACGAGTGAGTGGTATTGTGGATATTCCCAATGCCTGCTGTACGTTGGCCTTGCCCACAGAAATCTTTGACAAAGATATCTTACCTGTGTAACGAGGAAATATATGCCACTATACGATTACACCTGTGCTAACTGTGGTGATTTTGAAGCTTGGAGAACCATGGCAGAGGTGAGTCAACCGATGGCTTGCCCCACTTGCGATGATGTTGCCATGCGCCTTTTGGTCGCTCCCAATATTAGCCTAAATGGTGGGAGTTTAAGGTCACGTTTAGGGACTTCCGCTGAACCTAGATTGGTTAAGCGCCAGGAAAAAGTGACCTCTATGCCTAAGAACCAGAGTCAGCGTGGGGGCCGTCCTTGGATGCTTGGTCATGCGCCAGAGCGTTTATAGTGAACGCAATTTGGTGACTAACTAGCAAACAGCCATGGGTTTGCGAATAACCCATGGCTGATACTGTTTGCTGACTAACCAGAACTTTGATCCAGGTATTAGGAGCGATCGCCTCCCTATTCTCTCTTCAACCCGTGGTTGCCCCCAACTAAGTATTAGTAAAAGCTGGGCTGATGACGAATGAGATTAAGGAACTCTTCCCGTGTTTTCTGATCATCCTGGAAAACCCCAACCATGGAGCTAGTCACAGTCCAAGAACCAGGTTTTTGCACTCCCCGCATAACCATGCACATATGCGAGGCTTCTAGAACTACAGCAACCCCTCTGGGTTCCAAAACACTCTGTAATGCTTCAGCAATTTGCCGAGTCAGCCGCTCTTGGACCTGGAGCCGACGGGAATACATTTCCACTATCCGAGCTAGCTTACTCAAGCCGACAACTTTCTGATTGGGAATGTAGGCAACATGGGCACGGCCCATGAACGGTAACATATGATGCTCGCATAGGCTAAAGAAGTTGATGTCGCGCACGAGGACCATTTCGTTGTGTCCTTCATCAAAAATCGCCTCATTGATTAGATCATCTAAGGACTGACCGTAGCCGCTCGTGAGAAAGCGCATTGCTTCTGCGACCCGCTTCGGAGTTTTGAGTAAACCTTCCCTTTCCGGATCTTCCCCTACCCCTACCAGCAGTTCACGTACTGCGGCCATCATGTTTTCTTTGTTTTCATCTAGGGGCAGAGTTGTACTAGCCTCACGACCATTGATGGTGTTGCGATCGGGTCGGGATAAAACGCGGCTACCTAGATTACCGGAACTGGTCGATAATGAGGAACTGCCCAGTACTGTGCCCGTTCCATTGAATGATTGTCCATTCGTAGAACTGTTGAATGAATCATCAGAAGGAGAAATAGTCATAACAAATGTTGTGTGATAGTAAACGAGGAGCTAATGGTTGCCAACCTAATGAGGGGATTCGATCTTAGCCGCCAAAGAGGTGTAACATCTTTCAGCGTTGGTCGATTCAGACTATTCCAGCCTAGCAGGATTAGTGCATGTTCCCACAATAAATTAATGATTGCGTGTAAAGCGGCCCATAGGGTCTTCCCATAGGCTTGAATGGGGGGCTGGGGTATGTAAATGCCCTTTCGAGCTTTTGTCTAGATATTAAATATCTCCCCTACTCTAGCAACTACCTAGACCTCCCCTAAATTTAGAGGTGTGGCTCACACCATCATTCTTTAGTGTAGGTGAATGTAAAGATTTGTGTCAACACCTAGACTGTTTTTCAGATTGCCCAGCCTGTACTGTCCAACGGTTATCCAAGAGACCCTTAGGGGCGGCAATCTACGGTGTACTGGCATCTTGGATTAAGGGTTTAAAGCTCTGCTTTATCTCCCTCTACCCTGGCAAAGCAGGGAAATATGAACCAGGCTTTGGGTGGGTGCTGTGACCTTGAACTACCAATGTTATGCTTCCCAGTTCTCAGATAGATTTTTAGGGAGTAATTGACATCATTGTGATTTAAGCCGATACTTCCATGAATTTACCAATTTTCCGGAACTTTTGATATCGGTGTTCGCGGCGTTGCTCGTTGGTCATTTGGTTCAGTTTGTAGAGATTGTCCAGTAGGGCTTGCTTTAAGGTTTGGGCCGTTTGTAATGGGGCGGAGTGGGCACCGCCAATAGGTTCTGGTAGGATTTGATCGAGGATGCCTAGTTCTAATAGGTCAGGAGCCGTGATCCGTAGGGCTTCTGCTGCCGCTGCTGCCTTGCCTGCATCTTTCCAGAGGATGGCCGCACAGGCTTCGGGACTGGCGACGGTGTAGACTGAATGCTCGAACATCATTAAGCGATCGCCCACTCCAATGCCCAGTGCTCCCCCTGATCCCCCTTCACCGATGACGGTACACAGAATGGGTACATCCAGCCGAAACATTTCCCGGAGGTTGTAGGCGATCGCCTCACCTTGCCCCAGCCGTTCGGCTTCCAGCCCCGCCCAAGCCCCCGGCGTGTCAATCAGAGTGATAATCGGCATCCCAAAGCGATTGGCATGATTCATCAGGCGCATGGCTTTACGGTAGCCACCGGGGGAAGCCATACCAAAGTTTCGTAACACATTATCCTTGGTATCTCGTCCTTTCTGGTGGCCCAGAATCATCACAGGCTGTCCCTCTAAACGGGCAATTCCCCCCACCAAGGCAGGATCATCCGTACCTGTAGCGCGATCGCCGTGGAGTTCAACCCATTCATCGCTGATGGCCTGTACATAATCCAAGGTACTGGGACGGCGAGGATGACGGGCCACTTGGAGTCGCTGGGCTGGAGTCAGACTGCCAAAAATTTCCTGGCGTAGTTGAGCCGCCCGATCTTCGAGCTGACGAATTTGATCGGACACATCAACGTCATTTTCTTCGGCAAGGGAATGGATTTGGAGAATTCGCTTTTCCAACTCTGCCAAGGGTTTTTCAAAATCAAGCAGGATCGGTCTACGTTCCTTCGTGGCCATAATCAGGTAGTCCTAGCGTCTGGTCTCGCGCAGCACTGCATTAGCACTTTAAATCCAAGCAATTGTGCTTCAGGGCAATTATCCCATAAATCAATGTCATCGCAATCAAGCTGAATCGATCCCTCGACGTTCTTGGGTTTAGCCGATGCTCTGATCGACACTGCGGGGCTAATGGTCCAGATCGGGGCGCAGTTCTCTGGCCTGCCTTAAGTAAATGTGGTGGACGGGAGGATCGGAGTCCAGAGCATTAATATTCATCAGGAGGCGGATGCATTGGGGTAAACTCCCTTTAACCGCCATGTGCTGGACATCCAGTAATGGAACGCCTTGTAGGGACGGGCGCTGACGGGCGATCGCCGCCGGAAAAACCGCATCTAGATCAGCCGTTACCGAAAAGGTCACACTAATAATATGGCCTGGGTTAAGTGGGTTTTTGGCTTCAAGCACGTCCAACAGTTCCACCACAGCTTCTTCAATCGCCTCTTTGGTATTGGCTGATGCCGTTGTCGCCCCTCGGATGGCCCGTACGATCCGTTCCACGCTTCTATCCTCCACAACTTCACCCTATTGTCCCATAAGTGTAAATGGCAATCCTAACGAGCGTTGAGGAAATTATTTTTCCACCGAGAGGGCGTATGCAACCCACAGGCCATCGCTATTCCATATTGATCGTTTATGGCTAGCAACCTGGATGATGCCCATGGAACCCCCATCACCGTTACCAATTTCCTATCCCGGATATCCGGGATAGGATGGGTTAATTGGGTTGTGGCGTGACAGAAATAGGTATCAGGGAGGATGGCGATCGCCCCAGGCCCAGCCCATAGGAGTCCCATCTAGCTAGGGCCGATAGAGCCAGAGCGGTAGCCCACTGGTCTGCATTTCAAACTCTAGCCAAGCCAATCCGGCTGACACCTGGGATTGACTCCGGTTGCCCGATAATAGGCGACTGACCAATGATTTAGGCTCTTCAAAGTCGATACACTCTGTCTTTTCCGGATCTAAATCTGCCAACTCCGCAACCCAGCGACGGGCATCCTCCTCTGTCCCCAAGCGATCGATAACCCCTAGTTCTAAGGCTTGCTCTCCTGTAAAGATCCGACCATCGGCAAACTGTTTGACCGTCTCCACAGATAGGTTGCGACTATCGGCCACGGTTTGGACAAACTGCTGATAACTAGTGTCAATCAAGGATTGCAGGATTTCCTGCTCTGGGGCAGTCAATTCCCGGTCAAAGGCAAGAATATCCTTATAAGGTCCGGATTTGATGACTTTGAAGGACACCCCCACTTTTTCCAGCAGCCGTTCCAAATTATTACCCCGCAGGATCACGCCAATGCTGCCTGTGATGGTGCCAGGATTGGACATGATGTGGGGTGCCCCCATGGCGATGTAAATCCCCCCCGATGCGGAAATATTGCCAAAACTGACAACAATTTTTACGGTTTCCTGTAATCGCTTCAGGGCTTCGTAAATTTCCTGAGAGTCCCCCACGGTGCCACCGGGGCTGTCAATTCGCAGGAGCAGGGCTGGGAATTTTTTCTCCTTGATTTCTTCGAGCGCTTCCAACACCCGTTTACGGGTGCCACTGGCGATCGCCCCCGTAATTTCAATCCGAGCAATTTTCTTTTTGTACCGTGGCTTGAAGGGCCAAATCATAGGGCAACTATATATTTTGCAAAATTAAATGTCATTTCTTTAGTGTGCCTCATTTCCGATGGTTCTGGCGATTTTGCGGAACTTTTCGCCTAAAGTGGTAGGGGGCGAGAGGGACGACTAAAATTGTATTTGATTCGCGATCGCCCCCAACGGATGTGACGCAACAAAAAGGAATCTATGGCAAAGTACGACGTTTACGGTCTTGGCAATGCCCTTGTGGATATTGAATGTGAGGTAGAGTCTGCAATGCTGCAAGAGTTGGGCATTGAAAAAGGCGTGATGACCTTATTGGATGAGGAAAGCCAGAATAAGATTTTGGCCCATTTTGATGGTCAACCGCTGAAACGGGCCTGTGGTGGGTCGGCGGCGAATACGGTCATTGCGGTCAAGCAGTTTGGCGGCAATGCGTTTTACTCCTGCAAAGTGGCCAATGATGAGACGGGACAGTTCTATGCCAAAGACTTGAAAGATTGTGGGGTAGACACCAACCTGGATTTACATGCCCCAGAGACGGGCATCAGTGGCAAATGTTTGGTGTTTGTCACCCCCGATGCGGACCGGACGATGAACACCTTTCTCGGTATTTCCAGTGAGTTCTCTGAGGCGGAATTGGTGCCAGAGGCGATCGCCAACGCCCAATACACCTACATCGAAGGCTACTTGGTGACGGGAGAATCCAGCCGTAACGCGGCCATCAAAGCGCGGGAATTGGCCCAAGCCGCCAACCAACGGGTGGCCTTCACCCTCTCCGACCCTAACATGGTGAAATTCTTCAAGGATGGATTGTTGGAGATTATTGGTCCCGGCGTGGATTTGCTGTTCGCTAACGACAGCGAAGCTAAACTGATGGCAGGTACGGATTCCTTGGATGAGGCCATTGAATATCTCAAAACCTTGTCTAAATGCTTGGCCATTACCCTAGGGGCTGAGGGGTCCATCATTTTTGACGGCAATAACCGGATTAAAATTGACCCCGTACCCACCACCGCCGTGGACACGGTAGGGGCTGGCGATATCTATGCTGGAGCGGTTCTTTATGCTGTTACCCATGGCATGGGCTTTTTTGATGGCGGACGGTTGGGTTCCCTGGCCTCATCCCGTTTGGTGTCTAGCATTGGTCCTCGACTCACGACCCCAGAGATGGAAGATTTTATTGCCTGGAATGAATTTAGCGATGTGGGGGCACGGGTTGAATAGGAGGGAGGCTATCGCAAATTCTGGGTTTATGGGGTGCTGGCCTTAACCTAGAATTTGGGCAAATATAGCCTTTACCTATTGGGTTGTTTGCCTTTCAATTTTGGGGTGAATCAATAACTACCCATGCAAGTTGTCGAAATGACAAGGGGTTGAGCCTATGCAAATTTGGATGCAAACAACCTTCAGGCCAGGGATCATTCAACGGGGGAAGACCTTGGGGGCGATCGCCCTAAGCTCTCGTTATTCAAAAAAACTGAAAAATTTTGTTGGCCTTATCCCTATTCGTTGGCTAAGCGACCTACCTTGACCAAGCGAATCAATAGACCTGTCCGAAAATTGGGGTGGAGTACCCGCGCAGCGGGTACTCCACCCCAATTTTCGGACGACTCTAATAGGAAATTATCGATGAAAAGCGATCCCAGCGGCAGGGTGTTGTGGTTCCCTTCCCGTATTTGCTGAATCAACCGGGAACTAATGGCAGCGGCGACTGGATTTAAATTGTGTTCCATTGACTAGAGAAATTTCGTTGTTACCACTTTATGAGTTAGCGTTATCAAACTTTATTATTTGTTACTTCTGACCTATACTCACAATGGGACTACATTGAATGAAAGGATGATTTTTAGATGACGGTTGCAACCCGGCCCCTGGCGGCTGCTAAAGCAACAACAGTTCCTAGGGAGTTGCTTGGCCCTGGTGAGGATTTTTTGAATCCAACGTTGCTAGTTTTTCTAGGGGCACTGGCCGTATTCATTGCTAATACGGTGTTCTACTTCAAATACGGGTGGGGTGGATGGATACCGTTTTACTTGAACGCAATGGTAGTTCACATTGCTGGAACGGTTATCCATGATGCCTCGCACAAGTCTGCTCACCGTAACAAGTTAGTTAACGCGGCCATGGGCCATGGCAGCGCTTTGTTGCTTGGGTTCTCCTATCCCGTCTTCTTACGGGTTCACTTGCAGCATCATGCCCATGTAAATGACCCCAAGAATGACCCCGATCACTTCGTCTCAACCGGGGGACCATTGTGGATGATTCCTGCTCGGTTTTTCTACCACGAGGTCTTTTTTTTCAAACGTCGTCTTTGGCGGCAGTATGACCTATTGGGGTGGTTGTTTGATCGGCTTGCCTTTGGTTTTTTGATTTATCTAGCCGTCCAGTTTGGTGGGTTGGACTACTTTTTTGACTATTGGGCCTTCCCAGCACTGTTAGCGGGTTTTGTGTCCGGTCTATTTTTTGACTACTTTCCCCATCGACCCTTTAAGGAGCGCGATCGCTGGAAGAATGCGCGGGTTTATCCTAACCAGATTCTCAATCTCTTAATCATGGGCCAGAATTATCATCTGGTTCATCATCTCTGGCCCTCTATTCCCTGGTACCGTTACCAAACAGCTTACTATGCTACCCAGCCGTTATTGACGGAAAAAGGATGCCATCAAACCCTTGGTATTTCTACGTTTAGCGATATCATGGGGCTGCTGTACGATGCCGTGTTAGGCATTCGATTCGGACATCACGCTGATGATCAGTCCGATCAGGCGCAGAAGTAGGGCTACAGGGCAAGGGTATGCTGAGCCGTGATGTTTACGGTGATGCTTAAAGTGGCTTACCTCATTTTGTTTAAAGTGGCTTGCCTCACTTTCTTTCGTCCTGCCATTCTGATCGAGGCTCTTGAGTTATAGTGTCATTGGCATGAGTGCCGTTAGCGTTCTAGTTGCACGTTTTACGAGTGAATAAGCCTTGCTACGATTATTGGCTCAACTTAAGGTGATTATCCACCGTTGGTGGTCTGATTTTACGCTGCAAACTCGCCTAATGGCCGCAGCGACACTTGTGGTGTCTTTGTTGATGAGTAGTTTGACCTTTTGGGCGGTCAACAGTATTCAGGCGGATGCCCGTCTCAACGATACTCGGTTTGGGCGAGATTTAGGATTGTTGTTGGCGGCCAATGTGGCCCCCCTAGTTGATGGGGGCGATCGCTCAGAGCTGGCCCAACTTTCCCGTCGCTTTTATCAAAGTGCGGCTAGCATCCGCTATATGCTCTATGCCGATGAGGAAGGGAACATTTTCTTTGGCATTCCCTATTCTGAGTCCGAGGTGCAAAATTCCCTGTCGATCCAACGGCGGATGCAATTGCCCGATAGTTTTAACCAGAACGTAGACGAACCCATGGTGCGGCAACATCAGACCCCAGCCGGGGAAGTGACCGATGTTTTCGTACCGTTGCGGCACAACGATCGCTATTTGGGAGTCGTAGCCCTTGGCATCGACCCTAATCCCACCGTCGCAGCCTCCTCCAACTTAACTAGAGATGTTACTATTTCAGTCTTTGTGTCGATTTGGGTCATGGTTATTTTGGGGGCCGTGTTTAATGCTCTGACCATTACCAAGCCCATTAAAGAGCTATTGCTAGGGGTAAAAAATATCGCCACAGGTAATTTCAAGCAGCGCATCGACCTGCCCCTCGGAGGCGAACTGGGGGAGCTAATTGTCAGTTTTAACGACATGGCGGAGCGCTTGGAGCGTTATGAAGAACAAAATATTGAAGAGTTAACGGCTCAAAAGGCTAAGTTGGAAACCCTCATTTCCACCATTGCGGATGGGGCAGTGTTATTGGACGAGGATATGCAAATTGTCCATGTTAATCCCGCAGCCCGACGAATTTTTGGTTGGGATACCGATATGCCAGTGGTCGGTTCTAATGTGCTGCAATGCTTGCCGGAAGGGGTGAGGGCCGAGCTAACTCGTCCGTTATACCAAATCGCCACGGGACACTTTAAGCATATTCCGATCCGGGAACGGGATGTGACAGAATTCCGTCTCGTCCTTCCAGATCCAGTCCAACGTACTGTGCGTATTTTATTGAACACCGTACTAGATCAAGCCCGCGAAAACCTCAAGGGCATTGCCATTACGGTTCAAGACATTACCCGTGAAGTGGAACTGAATGAGGCCAAAAGTCAGTTTATTAGTAATGTTTCCCACGAATTGCGGACTCCCTTATTTAACATCAAATCTTTCATCGAAACGCTCCATGATTATGGTGAAGACTTGACTGAAGAAGAGCGCCGTGAATTTTTAGGGACTGCGAACCACGAGACCGATCGTCTGACCCGCTTAGTTAATGATGTGCTTGACTTATCTCGATTAGAATCTAATCGTCGTTACCATTTTGAGGCCGTTGAGATTATTCAAGCCATTGAACAAACCCTACGCACCCATCAGCTTAACGCTAAAGATCGGGGACTGACCCTGCTTCAAGAAGTTGATCCAGATTTGCCCACGATTTTAGGAAATTATGATTTACTGCTGCAAGTCTTTTCTAATTTAGTGGGGAATGCCCTCAAGTTTACTGAAGCGGGTGGGATCATTGTGATTCGGGCTTATGTATTGCCACCGGAAGGCATTGAGACCCGATCCCAATATGTGCGGATTGAGGTATCGGATACGGGTATTGGCATTGAGCCGGAGGATCAGGCGGTGTTGTTTGATCGCTTTTTCCGGGTGGAAAATCGGGTTCATACCCTGGAAGGTACGGGATTGGGGCTATCGATTGTGCGGAATATTGTGTCTAAACACCA
>JAYKIC010000216.1:0-8379 GCA_035284985.1 Leptolyngbyaceae cyanobacterium | reverse complement strand
AGAGTAGAAAAGCCACCCGTCCCATCCCAAGCCCCCGATGTATTGGTGGCATTAGGACGACCCGATGGGTATCGGGGCAGTTACAAACAGTGGGAAGAAGCCAACATCGCGCCCCAAGTGGTGTTTGCAATTCTCTCCCCCAGAAACACCGCCAGGGAAATGATGGCGAAGCAAGCGTTTTACACTCAGCATGGAGTGTTAGAGTTTTACGTCTATGATCCTGAGCAACGGGAATTTTGGGGATTGGTGCGGCAGGATGCAACTGAAGCCTTTACTCAAATTACTCCCCTGAATCTACCCTGGATTTCGCCGCTGCTAGGCATTCGGTTCGAGCTGTTTGAGGATGGGTTGGAGGTGTTCTATCCCAATGGCGATCGCTTTGAAGACCCGGTGGAAACCAGAGACAGATTGGACCGAACCCAATCAGAACGGGATCAGTACAGGCAAGAACGCGATCGCATCCAAGCAAAGCTTCAAGAACTGGGCATTGATCCAATCCCTGAGAGTTTGTTGCATCAAGCTACTTAGAAGATATCCATCATATCATTTTATCCGCTCGTTAATTTAGCCCCACAAACTCGACAAAATTGGGCATCTTCGTCGTGAAAACTGGTGCCACAAGCATGACATAATGTTTCCACTTTGGTGGCAGATTTTACGAGGCGTTTGACTAGATCACCAATTTGCCAAGGAATCAAGACAATGCCATTCCAAATCATCAAAATAGTGAGCAATCGTCCCCCTTCGGAAACAGGGGTGATGTCCCCAAAGCCCACGGTTGTCATGGTGGCGATCGCAAAATAAGAGGCATCCAAAAAGGTATGAAGGTGAGGATTGATAGTGTGTTCGGCTTGATAAATCATACCAGAGTAAATAAATACAATGGCGAACAGGGTAAAGAGAATTCGAGTCAGAATCACCGTATCTTCACTGCTGAGATAGCCCGATGCCGCTTCATTACTGATAAATCGAATCAGTTTTAAGATGCGAAACCAACGCAAAATCAGTAAGTAACTTAAGTTAAATAGACCTAAAAATGAGGGTAAAATCGCAATTAAATCTATGATTGCATAAAAACTAGTGCTGTAACGCCATTTATCCTCGGCACACCAGAGGCGTAGACCATATTCAATCCCAAATAGGCATAAAATAACGTTATTAATGAGCGTTAAATTATGACAAATGGAAGCGGGAATAGGATAGGTTTCCGCAATGAAAATAACGGCTGATAGGGTGGTCATTAGGGCGATCGCCACATTAATACATTGCCCTACAGGGGTCGTGACATCATCCAAGATGCGAGCCACTTTGGATCGAAGGGATGTGACTGTCTCATCCGTAGCACTCGGTTCCTGAGAATCTAGCATAATAGCTATAGGCAAAATAATGGGTATGGATTTAGGCGATCGCCCTAGTTACTTAGCGATGCATTTCATTAACCAATTGCTCAAATTGTCTCACAGCACCATCCACAATGGCTAAACTCGCCTGCCAAAATTCGGGTTGACAAATATCTTGCTGGAGGTGTTTTTGGACCACCGCTTCCGCTGTCATCCGGCCCGTGTCCCGCAGCAAATCAATGTACAGTTGATTAAAGCGATCGCCATAGGTTTCCTGCTGGGCATAGAGTCCCAAACTAAACAAATAGCCAAACAAATAGGGATAGTTATAAAAACCTATTTGGGAAATGGAAAAGTGGAGTTTACTGGCCCAAAACATATCATCATAGCTAGACAGACTATCTTCATACCAAACCTGCCAACTATCGGCCATCATTTGCTTAAGGGCATCGGCCACCACAAATCCAGTTTTTCGTGCTTCCACCAGTCGCTTTTCAAACTCAAATCGAGCTGGAATATTCACCAGTAGACTGGCGGCACTCTGGGCATTTTGCCAGGTAATTGCTAACTTTTCCGCTGGCGTATTCGCTTTGGCTAACAGGGCATCCCGCACTAAGGTTTCGGCAAAAATGCTGGCGGTTTCCGCTAGGGTCATGGGGTAGGAAGTTTGCATAATCGGCAAATCCCGCATCACCCAGTTGTGCCATGCGTGCCCCAATTCGTGGGCCAGGGTCATCACATTAGTCATTGTGCCTTCGTAGGTAATGAAAATGCGGGGTTCGCGGGGGGTACTAAACCCGGTGCAGTAAGCGCCTGTGGTACGGTTGGGGGTAGGTTGGGCATCAATCCAACCTTGCTCCGCCATCATCACAGCAAATTCACCCATTTCAGGGGAGAGGCGGGAGAAGGCCGCAGCGATTAGGGCGATCGCCTCCTCAAAGCTAATATCACTCTCGGTTTCCGCCGCTGGAGCCGGAGCCATCTGATCCCACGGAGCCATACAGTCAATTTCTAACACCTGGGCCATGGCTTTCAAGGCTCGTTGGCCAATAGAGCGCTGCTCGTAGGTGGTTGCCATTAGCGTATCTAAAGTTTGGCGTTCAATGCAGCTTTCGTGGCAACTTTTGTCCAAATAGTGCATTTCCCTGATGTGGGAACGGTATTTTGCTTCTTCTAGTCGCCAACCATTAATGGAATTGAGCAAAGTTGCCGCCGTTTTTTCCCGACTGATCCAAGCGGATCGAATGCCCTGCCACGCAGCTTCCCGCGTTTGGCGTTGGGGATGGCTGAGTAAATTGGCGGCTTTGGCTAAGCCCACGCTCTTCCCTTCAATATCACACTTAAGATCTCCGGCCAAATCGTCGTAAAGATTGCCCCAACTGTGTAAGCCGTTGACCGCTAATCCAGTGATTAATTTTTCTTCGGCCACCGACAGTAGAAAATCCCGTCGCCGTCGCTGATGGGTGAGGTAAAAAGCCAAATCGTCCATCCCTGGCTGGACTAAGAGGGTGGTGATAAAGGCATCGGGCACTCGCATCAAAAAAAGGTTGAGGGGTTGCAGAGCTTGGCTTCGTTCCGCCCCCAGTTGTTGTAAGGTGGGCAACCAGGCAGCGGCATGTTTGTCTTGGGTATCTACACTTAAGCTACTGGAAATAAAGACTCCCAAGTTGCTCTGTTGCTCAATCACAGCGATCCGTTGGCGATGGATGGAGGCGATCGCGCCCATCACCGCCTCCACTTCTGGATTTTCCCCTGGCACAAACCCCTCAGCCTGGTCGATGTAATCGATGAAGGGGAGACAGCGATCGCCCAACGATTGAATATCCTGCTTCAATTGATCCACTACCGTAGCAATGCGGGGATCATCACTGCCGCTAAAAAACTGACGATTGTCCCAGGTTTGTTGTAATTGAGTCATGGGGAATTTGGAATATTTTGATACGTGTAGGAATACTTTACCTTAGCGGAAATATGGGGGAGATGTCGTATCTTAGGGGGCAAATACAGCGTGGGATGGGGATTTTTTAATGAACTGGGGATTTTTTCCGTCCATGGCGCAGGTAAAGGGTGGTAGCGGAGAGGAGAAGGGCGATCGCACTCAAAATATGCACCACATTAAACGGAGTACCGGGAAAAAACCAAGAATCCGTTCGCAAAAATTCGATAAAGAATCGCCCTAGGGGATACCAAATGAGATACATCAAAATAATGTCTCCCGGTTTCAGCACTTTTTCAAATCGCCGCGAGAGCCAGAAAATGAGGGCGAAGCCAATGGCATTCCACACCGATTCATACAAGAACAAGGCATGGAAGCGGGTACTTTCGGGATACAAGGTCAAGTCTCGATAGGGATCAATGCGATGGTTGGGATCAATCCGCAGGCCAAAGGGACCGTTAGTGGGGGGACCATAGAGTTCCTGATTAATGAAATTGCCCCAGCGACCAATGGCTTGGGCCAGGGGCGTAGCCAAACCAATGGCATCGAGAAAAACCAGGGTGGGCAACTGACGCAAGCGAGTAAAGAGCCACAGGGCAATGCCGCCAAAAATAAACGCGCCAAAAATGTGGATGCCGCCGCCCCACACCTTAAGAATTTCCCCTGGATTAGCCAGGTAATAGCCAATTCCGGCATCACTGCGGGGGGATTGAATGAAGACATAGTACAGACGAGCGCCAATAAAGCCAGGAATCATCACCCACAGCAACATATCCCAGAAGTCGTCGGGGTCTTGGCCTTTGCGAGCGACGTAACGACTAGCGATGGTGGAACCGACAAGGATGGCCGATACCATCAAGAGACCGTACCAACGCAGGACGATCGGGCCAAATTCAACAATAATGGGGTCAACAGGGGGATACATGATAATTCGGTGATAATAAGGAGAAGTAAGTTGCCTCTGGGTTCAGCGGTCTCTGTTTATAGTAGGCGATGGAGGATGGGGGGGGCTACTGCTTAAAGCCCCTTTAGTGATCAATTTAATTTTGTGTTGGTTGGCGGTTTAGGATTAAAACGACTGGCGGTTGCAACCGCGTCTAAGGTCGCTACGGACTCGACGATACCAACCGTTGCTCTGGGGAGGGAGCAAGAATCCATAGCTGGGGTGCGTTGTCACGCACCCTACACTTGCTAAGATCTAGGTAGGATAAGCTTTTCAACGGTTTTGTCAATCAACCCAGTGTGTGACTCACATCCTGGTTATCCGGTGAATCTACCCCGGTGATGGATCGTCCTTCTAACCTGGATTTGACATATCTCTTGAAGTTTCTATACATACTATTGGCGACTTATTGAATATCTATTACAAGACTCATTATTTGCGTGAGTTCTCTGAGTAAAGGGGGAAAAGTAGAGTAGCAAGGAAATCGTAAATAGCGGATTCCTGGCTATCCCAACTCAGGTAACTGTCCATGCCAAACACTCCTGTTTTAACCTTTAAATTGCACGACCGTTGCTATGGTATTGATGCCCACGCAGTGCGGGAAGTATTTCTCTTGCCAGAGATTCAATCGATTGTGGCCCGTTCGGTTGCCCACGTTAATGTTTCGATGATTGGGGTGATTAATCTGCGGGGGCAACTATTACCAGTGCTGGATTTAAGTCATTACTTAGGGGATGGACCCCATCCCTACGCCCTCAGTGATAGCGTGATTGTGTTAAGGCAGGGCGATCGCCAAATGGGCATTGTGGTCAGCCAGATTCAAGAAGTCGTTTTGCTGGACACGGCGACCTGTCTCTTGGGGAACGGTTGTGAAAATGTTAACCTAGCTCTCCGTAGTGATCTCATTCTCAACCTAGCTCAGTACGAGGACGACATTGTTATCCACCTTAACGCTGAAACTCTCATCAATAGCCTTAGTCGTGGCGAATTCCGAGGCGAATTCCGGGGCGAATGGGCGACGACTCCCCATCCTGACGCTGACATGAATGAGCGATCTAGTGCCAAGGCGGTAACGCCCAATGAAGCCCAACCCAACGAAACCCGGTCCAATGAAGCCATGGAAGTGGGTCTACTAGGATTTTTTCCCCATGCTACGGAGGACGATCTCCAGTGTTTACAGCAACGGGCTTGTATGTTGATGCAACGGGCGGACGTGGATGATCAGGGGGGCGATCGCCTCTCCGTCGCAGTCCTCCAAATCCATGGTGAACAACTTGCCCTACCCGTGGAATACATTCGGGAATTTACCTCTATTCGTGATGTGACTCCCATTCCCTGCTGTCCCCCTCACATTTTAGGCAACATGAATTTGCGGGGTGAGATTCTCACCCTAATCGACATTCAACAAGCCCTTAACCTGCAATCAGACAACACTGAAACCCTATCTAAGGCAGTGGTGGTTCAAGTCGATGACATCATTACTGGGATCACCGTTGATGCCGTATTTGATGTGATTTCTTTTGAACCGACGGCCCTTTCTCCTGTGCCCGTCGGTGCCCATACAGGCCATGAGGACTACCTCCGGGGTGTAATTTCCTACCAAAAATCCCAAGTGAGCGTACTCGATCTCGCTCATCTGTTCAAGAGCGATGAACTCATGGTTAACGCTGGGTAATCGAGTTTGCCCCTATCCCAATCAAACTGTAAGAACTAGCTGTAAGGATCATCACTATGGAAAACAAAAAGAGACTTTGGAAACTACGCTACTGGATTATCGCTGGCTACGCAATTCCGGTTGCTGCCCTGTTGACGGCTTCGGGACTCACCATGAGCCAAGTCAATCGGGTGAATATAGCTTCAAAAGATCTAACTCTCACCAATCAGAATAATGATCGGCTGGGGAGAACGGCTGTTGAAGTCCAAGTCATGTCCCGTGCCACTCGTGGTTATATGTTGGCCCAAGACAATGAATCCCGTTTAGCCTATGAAGATGCCTACAGGCGTTACGGGGAATTGATGGAAGAGTTAGACGAATCAATTCAATTAGATCAACAGCGGCAAAACCTAGCTGAGTTGAAGGATAAGGTCGAAGAACTCCAAGCCATTAATCGTAATCTGATTCAGTTGGTGGGAAATGGTCAAGTGGAATTGGCGATTCAAACCTGGCGGGACAATGCGGGCAATGAACAGGCTCAGTATATTTCTAATTTGTTAGATACTATGCAGACATTGGAACACCAAATACTAGAGGACAGTCGAGCCAATGAAGCTCAAGCCCTGACATCCTTACAAAATAGTATGTTAGGGGTAGCAGGGTTCTCATTGATCGCATCGGTTAGTATTGGCATTTGGGTGATTTATAAAACTGCGTCCCAAATGAATAGTTCTGCTAGTAATATTGCTAGCTCCACGGCTGAAATTGCCGCCAGTATTGAACAGCAGGAGAAAATTGCCACCCAACAGGCGGCTTCGGTGAATGAAACGACGACGACGATTGATGAACTAGGGGCATCGTCGCGGCAATCGGCGGAACAGGCGGAGGCCGCAGCGGCGGGGGCACAGCAGGCGTTGAACTTGGCGGAAGGCGGGACGACCGCTGTGGAGCGAACCTTGCAGGGCATGGAAATATTGCGGCAAAAGGTGGGGGCGATCGCCGAACAAATTCTCCGCCTCAGCGAACAAACCAGTCAAATCGGTAGCATTTCCGGTCTAGTCAGCGATTTAGCCAATCAAACCAATATGCTGGCCCTCAACGCCGCTGTAGAAGCGGTTCGGGCTGGAGAACATGGCAAGGGCTTTACAGTGGTATCGGGGGAAATTCGTAAGTTAGCGGATCAGAGCAAAAAATCCGCTGAGAAAATCAACGCCCTAGTGAGCGATATCCAAAATGCGATTAACTCCACGGTGATGGTGACGGATGAAGGCACTAAAACCGTGGAAGAGAGTGTATCGATTGCCAATCAAACCGCTAATGCCTTTGCCGGGGTGACGGATGCCATGAACAATGTGGTGCTGAATAGTCAGCAAATTTCCCTAAATGTGCAGCAGCAAGCGGTGGCGATTCAGCAGGTGGTGGATGCCATGAATGGGCTGAATGTGGCGGCTAAAGAGACCGCTAGTGGCATTAGTCAAATTAAAGTAGGCACCCAAAGCTTGAACAATGCGGCGACGGAATTGAAGGTTTTGGTCTAGGAGGGTAGTAGCAATGCGGATTGATGATGAAGAACTCCGAGATATTTTTAAGACCTCCTGTGAGGAACGGATTCAAGCGATTGATCAAGGATTGTTGCACTTGGAGGCACAGCCCGATGATTTAGCAACAGTGGAAGGGATGTTGCGGGATGCCCACTCCCTCAAAGGGGATAGCAATATGCTGGGCCAAGAAGATTTAGGGCGAGTGGCCCACCAAATGGAAACAGTGCTGAGTGAAGTGAAGCGGGGCGATCGCCCCTTCACCCCAGAATTGGGCGATCGCCTTGCCAGGGGAATGACAGCGGTTCGGGCCATGGTGGAAGAAGCCGTCACCGGACAACCCGCCAATGTGCAACTCTTCTACGTCCTCGCGGACTTGATGGGCGGCGCAGCCCACGATCCCCAATTGCCCAATGGTCACGGGACTCCCCCGCCGACCCGCCCGCCAGACCCCGATCCTCCCACCGTAAGGGCAACGCCCCCGTGCTTGCCCTCCCCGGACCCCGCAGCATCGGTAGAGTCGGACCCCGCAGCATCAGTAGAGTCGGACCCCGCAGCACCCCTGGAACCAGGGAGAAACAATCACAACGGCGCGATCGCCCACCCCCCTGAACTGGGTCCTTCTCCCTCTGAGAAAAATATCCCCGAATCCGCAATCAAAGCCAATTCAACGGATAACCCCCTCAACTCCGGCTACCGCATCGAAACCGTGCGAGTGCCCACCCATCACCTTGATTCCCTCATGACCCAGGCCGGGGAACTCACCGTTACCAAAATTCGCATCGCCCACCGTTTGACCGAAGCCGAAGCGATCGCCACCCTTTGGGAAGAATGGAACCGAGATATTTTTGTCAACCGTACCCTCCTGAACAATCAGTACGACACCGGGAAACAGCAACACTTAGAACGCTTCTTTGGCTTAATGGAAAACGCGATGGAGGCATTAGGCAAACTATCCGGCCAATTAT
>JAYKIC010000215.1:0-12495 GCA_035284985.1 Leptolyngbyaceae cyanobacterium | reverse complement strand
CCCGACACGGCGATTAAGCGGGGGCAGAGTCAGATGCATTCTGGATTGGAGCCGACGGTGGCGGCAGTTGCTCAGGCCATGGGTTTTTAGGGGCGGCTGGTGGTAGGGAAGGGAGTTGCTTTCCCTCGATAGACTTAGCCTTAGAATTAGCCTTTGCATGGGTGATGTCCTTGGGGACAGTTTGGCGGTGGCGTTCCCGCTCCAACTGTTCAATGGTGTCACTGAGGGCACCCATGAGGGTTTGCCGGGTTTGGGCATGGTCCCGTTGTTCTTGGCGCAGGGCTTGGGAGAGGCGATCGCTCAATACCGTGGCATCGTTAAGCTTTTGTCGTAAGGCTTCCAGTTGCTCTGGCGGATGCATAGTACTGGCATCTGGCCCCTGATCAGTTTCCGGGGCTTGGGGCACTTGGGGCGGTGGCGGTGGCATGACTGGGGCTGAAGCCGCATTCAGTTGTAGTTTCAGCCGTTGATTTTCCGCCACAAGATTATGAATTTGCTGTTGTAAGCGGTGGACATCAGCCCGCCGCTGGCTAGCCTCCGTTTGGTAGGACTGGTGCCAGCGCGAGGCTTGTTGGTAGGCTTCAGAGCGTTCCTGGTTGATCCGGGTCAGTTGTTCTTGCAACGACCGAATCTCGTTTAACCATTGCACAACGTCATGGGTCATAGTGCCTCTTGGCCGCAGCCAGGACGAATCATTAGGGCTAGTCTAGCAAGCTCACCATCCATCGGGTTTAATCCCCAATACGATGATTAAAAGAGGAACCGAGTCATCACCGGGGGAGCGGGCAGAATGATGAGCACTAATAGCGCTAGAACGGCCAACCCTAGGAAGTCGCGGCGATTATCTAACTCGCTCACATCGTTGAGGGCGGGTTCGTCCACGGAGGGCATAAAAAATAGCAAGATGGGAAGCAGCCAAAATTCTTGCTGGTCTCGATGTACGAAGGCTAACATCAGCACCAATAGACGGGCCACTTGGCCGATGAACGCTCCGTTACGCTGACCGAACATGGCATGGACAATTTTGCCGCCATTGAGTTGGCCCACGGGCATTAAGTTAATGGTAGTGACTAAGATGCCAAGGCATCCGGCGATCGCCACGGGATGCAATTCCAGGGCATTATCCACCGTCAGCTCCGGTAAGGCCAGTTTGCTGATAATAGCCATCAAAAAAGAAATTTTGGGATCAAAGGATTCAATGCTAAACAAACTGGATTCAGGGCTGATATTGACTAGGGCTGAGTGGGCTAAGCCCCACCACAAAATCGGGAGGGTGACTAATACCCCCACAACGGGACCAATGAACCCCATATCAAATAAGATTTTGCGATTAGGCATGGGCGATCGCACTTGCAAAAACGCGCCGAAGGTACCAAAGGGAAAGTTCAGCACCACCGGGGGAATGGGAATGAAGTAGGGCAGACTGGAACGTACCTGGTAACGACGGGCAATAAAATACTGGCTGAGGTGATAGGCTGCCAAAATTACCATCAGGGCCATGCAGTAGGGGATGCCTTTTAGCAGAAAGCTCCAATTGAGCGGCAGCAAATCCTCCTCTGGCACCCCAGCTAACATCATGCCTGCGGCGATCGTAGTACAAATGGTGGCCACTAAAAGCACCATTGCCACCAAGGGCCGAAACAATTCTTGTTGATCGGGGGTTTCCGTTGCTTGCAGATTGGGCACGATGGCGAAAAAGGGTTTACCGTTCAGACCCTCTTGAAAAATAACCAAAAAACGTTGGCCAAATTGCTTTTCGATATTGTCGCGAATAGTACGATAGGCCACTTCAGACGAGGCCCGTAGGTGTCCCGTACAAATCAACACTTGAGCGCGGTGTTCGATGCCCTTGAGATAATACACCGACCAGGGAAAACAGCGCTTCAAGGCATCTTCATCATCTCGGTTAATGGAATGGTTGGCAGAAAAGGTCATATCGGTAAGGGCGGGATGGGTAGTAATGTCGCTTCCTCCTGGGTCAGCCGATTCAGCCGCAGCTTGACGGGTGGATGCAGTGGACGGATCAGATGTATCGGGCGATCGCCGTCCCAGTTGGATTAAGCTCCAGTAAATGAATGGACACGTAACAAACACCCCTAGCAACAGTAGCAAAGGAATAGTTTGACCACCCGTGATGATCAGCCATAACAGCCAAATCAACAATGGCATCATCATTACTAACCACAACAGCCAAACAGGGGTGCGGGTAATGTGAGCCACACTTTTTTGGATGGAAACGTAAGTAATTATGCTTAGCAAAAGCAACCACAAAACAACCATGTTGTTGATCTTTAAAGTACCCTCTCGTCATCGCCAACGTAACGTTCACTCAACCCTATTCATCGCTGAGGCCATGGGGCTAGTTCAATCGATCAATAGTCTGCCGAATAATAATCTGCACTGAGCGACCACGTATAACCCAGTTCCAGCATAGCGCGTTCATCATTTATACTGATGGAGCCATTTGTAGATCCATCAATTTCCGCTACAACTTGGAACACTGATTAGCACTTTTGTGATTGTACCTTGAGCCAACCGTCTTCCCCACCCAATGCCCCATTCCCGCCTAAACTATCGTTGGTGGTGTCATCGGAACATCACTCAGGGGCGATCGCGATTTATGCCTTTTCTCCGAACCGCAATACGATGGGGGGGACTGCCTATTTGGTTACGACCTCCGATGGCAATATTTTGGTAGACTGCCCTCCCTGGGATACCACGGTGGCAGCGATGCTGGAGCAATATGGCGGGGTTCGCTGGTTCGTGATCACCCATCGCAGCGGCATCGGGGGAATCACTACGGTTAAACAGATTCAAGCCCAATATGGCTGTGAGGTGGTCATTCAGGAACAAGAAGCGTATTTGTTGCCCGAACTTTCACTGTACCCCTTCCAACAGCGCCTAACCTTGACGGATGCTTGTAGCTTGTTATGGACTCCGGGCCATTCTCCCGGTTCTGCCTGTCTCTATTTAGGGATTGAGGGGGGTATTTTATTTACAGGGCGACATTTGTTACCGAATCCCCAAGGAGAATTAATGCCCCTACGGATGGCGAAAACGTTTCATTGGCCGCGCCAGCTTCGCAGTGTGCAACGGTTACTGGATGAATTTAGTCCAGATACCCTTCAGATGGGTTGTCCGGGGGCGAATACGGGGTTTCTTCGCAAACAACGGGTTGTGCGGCAGGTGTACCAGCAGTTGCTCAGCCTGGATTTGGCCGCACTACGGATGGTACAACCGGGGTTGTAGGGCTGAGGGTAGACGGGGGGCAGGTGCGTAAGGGCAACCACGGGGGGATTGCCCTTACGGTATCTGTGTGCTCTTCCCTGATCTCTGGTTGGGGCGGTGCCCCTGTGCCCGCCCGATATCACTGCGATCAGGGGAGGGGTAGAGGGGGGCAGGTGCGTAAGGGCAACCACGGGGGGCAGGTGCGTAAGGGCAACCACGGGGGGATTGCCCTGACGGAGCGTTGGGATGTTGGGGGTGGAGTGTTTATAGCTGCGATCGCAAAAATTTAGGTAGCTCACAACATAGTCGTCCCTGCTTCCAACGACCACAGCCGAATTCATAGGCCCCACTTCGCACATGGAACAGCTCTCGCCACAACCGCCCCCTCCATAATTGACCCGTAACGGTCCAGTAGTGAGTGATACATTAACCACAAAAAACGCACAACATCGAGAAAAAAGCCGACTTGTCCCTTGAAGTTATCACCTTAAAGGGGAGGGGTGTAGTAAAGTAAGTGGAACGATCGTTGTCACATGAAGCATTAAACCTATGACATTGGTTGCCACCAGTTTCGTCAACCTTCTGCGATTTCACAGTTTTGACACCAGTCATCTCCTCGCCACCACCCCTGAGGCTGAGCAGGGGCCACTGGTCTTAGCCGGAGTATTGCTTAGCCTTGTATCAATCTACTTTGCCGCTAAATTTTTTGGTGAACTTTGTTCCCGGATTAACTTACCTCCGGTCTTAGGTGAATTGGTTGGTGGCGTTGTCGTCGGTGTTTCCGTCCTTCGTCTGATTATTTTTCCTGAAGGGGGCGGAGACGAAAGTCAGTCCCTTATCATTGGCTTTTTGCAAACTACCGCTGGATTGCAGCCTGAGTCATCTCTGCAAGTATTTGATTCTTTGAGCGAAGTCCTTTCCGTCCTCTCAGAATTAGGCGTTATTATCCTCCTATTTGAAATTGGCCTAGAGTCGGACCTCAAAGAACTGATTCGAGTTGGGCCTCAGGCCGCTGTTGTGGCGGTGGTTGGGGTCGTGGTGCCCTTTGCCTTGGGAACCGCAGGCTTAATTGCTTTTTTCGGCACTCCTACCATTCCCGCCGTTTTTGCCGGAGCCGCACTAACCGCCACCAGTATTGGGATTACCGCCAAAGTCTTAGCCGAGATTCAACAGCTTAACTCCAAGGAAGGCCAAATTATTATTGGCGCTGCGGTTTTGGATGACGTGCTAGGAATTGTCGTCCTAGCGGTCGTTGCCAGCTTGGCTAAAACCGGGGAAATTGACATCGCTAATGTTCTCTACCTCATTGCTGGTGCTGCCATATTCTTGGTGGGCGCGATTTTTCTGGGGCGGTTGCTCAGTCCTTACTTTGTCAACCTGATTAAGCAAATGAATACCCGTGGCCATCTCATCCTTTCAGCCCTCATCTTTGCCTTTGCCCTGTCCTATATTGCCGCTGTGATTCAACTGGAAGCGATCTTAGGTGCCTTTGCGGCAGGATTGATTTTGGCCGAAACTGAAAAAGCTGAGGAATTGGAGGAGCAGATTATCCCGATCGCCGATATTTTAGTGCCTGTATTCTTTGTAACGGTGGGTGCGAGGACCGATCTCAGTGTGTTAAATCCTATCGATCCTGCTAACAGAAGTGGCCTGATTATGGCGGCATTCCTGGTTGTCATTGCCATTGTCGGTAAGTTAGTGACAGGGTTCACGGTCTTTGGTAAGGAAAAGGTGAACCGGGTGGCCATTGGGGTTGGGATGATTCCTCGGGGTGAAGTCGGTTTGGTGTTTGCAGGGGTTGGATCAGCCAGTGGTGTGTTGTCTGAATCCTTGGAAGCCGCCATCATTGTTATGGTGATTATGACGACGTTTCTGGCACCTCCATTCTTGCGGGTTGCGTTTCGACCCGATGATTCAGAAGAAGCCTTGGCCGAAAAGTCGTCTACCCCCTAAGTTGTTCAGATTTGATTAGTAGATCTGACATTCCGTCACAGGTTATCCAATCGCCAATTTATTTTCCTGTATAAAATTTATGTTTAGACGGTTGAATCGCTTTAAATCGACTCTGGGAAGTTCTGGGGATAATCGGCTAACCGCTGCGCCAATTGGGGTTTTTGATAGTGGGGTTGGGGGGCTAACGGTTCTACGCCAGTTGCAACAGCAATTACCCCATGAATCTATTTTGTATTTTGGTGATACGGCTAATTTGCCTTACGGTACCAAAACGGCTGATGAGATTTGCCAGTTAACACGGGCTATTTTGCAGTGGATGGTGGCTTACCCGGTGAAGATGGTGGTGATGGCCTGTAATACTAGTTCGGCGCTAGCCCTCGAAACGGTGCGCTCTGAATTTGATATGCCGATTTTGGGGGTGATTTTGCCTGCGGCTCAGGCGGCGGTGCAAAGTGGCGATCGCATTGGCATCTTGGCCACCCCGGCCACAACCAGTAGCCATGCCTACCGTCGAGCCATTTTAGAAATCAATCCTAGGGCCACGGTGTGGGAAGTGGGTTGTCCTGAATTTGTGCCGCTTATTGAGGCGGGTCAGGTGAATAGCCCTGAAACTTATACAGTTGTGCAACGATATCTGGCTCCCTTAATCGATCAACAAATCGATACGTTGGTGTATGGGTGTACCCACTATCCCCATTTAGCTCCCATTATTGATGGGTTGCTGCCCTCGTCGGTGCAAGTGATTGATCCGGCGATCGCCGTTTCAAAAGCTGTGGCCCAAGAGTTAACACTCCTGGGCCACAAGGAAAATCGGTTGAAATTTGGCACAACGGTAACTAACTCCTTCTTTGTGAGCGATCGCCCCCATCGATTTTCTCAGCTAGCTACCCGACTGTTGGATTACAAGGTATCAGCAAAGCGAATAACGTTGAAACAATCTAGGCCATTCTCCTCATCTGCCACCGTGAACCCATTCTTAGATCTGAGGTGAAGATAACCGTAAAAAGCGCTTCTTTTCTTAGACGCGCTTTGAGCGCTGGGCTAGAACCAAAAGGAGATAGACAGCGGAAAGATAAACGGCGGCTAAGAGCGGAATAATGAGAGAGGAATTAGAGGTATAGTCGATCATGGCAGTAAGGGTGTGAGTGAGCGGGTGAAACCTGTGAGGTAAAACAATCAGACCTGAACCCATGTGAGGTTCAAGGGCGATCGCTTAACAACGATAGTTCGGTGGGGAGGAATTAGGGGAAAACATGTACCAATGCATTTCCCGCTAATGTAAACTTTACATAAATTTAACTTAGAGTCCTTGAAGACCCTAACTTTATTCAGCAGAGCGCAAAGAGCAACAGAAAAGCAGCTTATCCTTATTCCTCTAGTGTCCTGATCGTTAGGCTCATATCATTTACCGGACCAAGAACCATCAGAGTCGCTCAGAACATCAGATAACCACATCGCAAATGTCTGAAATTTACGATAGCGACCAATCCGTATCACAGCATTTTTCTTAAAACTCTTTATGTTTCTAGAATAACATAACTTTCCTAAGATTTAGCGGCAGATCTAGCTTTTTTTTAAAGTTAATGCCTCTAAAAAGGCTAGTTTAATCAAACTTTGCGCGAGGATGGCGTAAGTTACGGCGTGAACGAGAAAAAATAGTTCGCTTGAACTATTGACGAGGAAGCCTTCTTCGCTATTTGTATAGGGCATATCTCCTAATGTTGCTTCCTTATCACTATTTACGAACTAAAAATCTTAGATTCAGATGGCTGGAGACTGCATAAAAATGTGCAACTATTCAAATGCCGCAGTGGGGATGGTTGCCCATGGTTCACGGTTTGCACGGCGATGGGGTGGGTAGGTTCCCCCTAGTTTTAGCTTGATTGGAACATGGAGACCAATGGATTTGCCATGGATTTGAGGATCAACCTATAAGAATGTTCTTTGGTTCACTGCTCCAATATGTAAAGGTGTGGCTTAGAATATGGATAAGATATGTAAAAAAACGTTACTCAGTGTTTGAGTCTGTTCATCCATGACCTCGGCCACATCCTTGTTTACTCCCGTTGAATCTGACCTAGCCGCTTTGACCGAAACGCTGAAGCAGCTGGTTGGTGCTCGCCACCCTATTTTGTATGCCGCCGCTGAGCATTTGTTCGGTGCAGGAGGCAAGCGGTTGCGCCCAGCAATCGTCCTGTTGATTGCTAGGGCTACCATGCCAAGCTATGAAATTTCGGCTAAGCATCGCCGTTTAGCTGAAATTACCGAGATGATCCACACCGCCAGTTTGGTGCATGATGATGTTGTGGATGAGGCAGGTCTGCGGCGAGGGGTGCCCACTGTCCATAGTAACTTCGGCAATAGGGTTGCGGTTCTGGCTGGGGACTTTCTATTTGCCCAAGCCTCTTGGCATTTAGCCAATTTGGACAATTTAACGGTGGTGAAGTTGTTGTCCCAAGTCATTATGGATTTAGCTGAAGGTGAGATTCAGCAAGGCTTGAACCGATTTGATGCGAGTTTATCGATTGATGCTTATTTGGAGAAAAGTTACTACAAAACTGCCTCCCTTTTAGCCAATAGCGCTAAGGCGGCTGGGGTGTTGAGTAATGTTTCCGATGAACTGGCCGACCATTTGTATGGTTATGGGCGGCATCTAGGCTTGGCCTTTCAGATTGTGGATGACATCTTGGATTTCACCGCCTCGGCAGATACTTTGGGGAAACCCGCCTGCTCCGATTTGAGCAGTGGCAATGTTACGGCTCCGGCTCTTTACGCCATGGAGGAACATCCAGCGTTAGCAGGGTTGATTGACCGAGAGTTTGCTGAGAGTCAGGACTTTGATACGGCGATCGCCCTCATCCGAGATAGTCGAGGGGTGGAGCGCACCAGAGAGCTAGCGCGGGTCCATAGTCAACTGGCGATTCAGCATCTAGATGATCTAGCCCCTTCTGAATTTAAGCAAGCCTTGCTCAAGCTGGCGGATTATGTGCTGAGTCGGGCCTACTAAGTCAGATGGGTTGGGATGACCTAGATCAGGTGTGGCCAATCTTTTATCTTTATAATCGTTAGCTAAAGTGCAGCCCGATTGTCTAGCGTCGCCGTTGTTGCAGCTTGCGGTAAACGTCGCGGATGTCTACTTGGTGATGGGCTAGGGCCACTAGGGTGTGATAGAGCAAATCCGCTACCTCCCCAGCAATTTCATCCGGTTCGTTATCCTTGCACGCCATAACGACTTCTGCGGATTCCTCGCCAATTTTCTTCAAAATTTTATTGTCTCCTCCGGCCAATAACTTGCAGGTGTAAGAGTCGGGGGACGGGCGATCGCGGCGATCGCAAATGACCTGAAATATTTGGGATAACGTATCGGCAGGGGGCGGTTGGATTTGACCATCGACCTGGTGAAAACAGCTTCGTTCGCCCGTGTGGCAGGCGATATCGCCTATTTGCTCAATGGTTAGCAAAATGGTGTCGCTGTCACAATCGTAGCGGATGGCCTTGACTTTCTGAAAATGACCAGAGGTGTCTCCTTTATGCCATAACTGGGAGCGGGAGCGGCTCCAGTACCAGGCTTCTGCCGTTTCCAAAGTTTTGGTCAATGCCACTTGATTCATCCAAGCCATCATTAATACGGTGCCATCTAAATAGTCTTGGGCGATCGCTGGAACGAGACCTTGATCATTGTAGCGAATAGTTTCAGGATCAATTGCTGACTTCAGGGATGGGAGTTGACTCATCCGGGTAGAACCTCTCTCGTGTTGACTACATTTAATCAAGCTCTGATTCTATCGTTATTTGGCGATCGCTCAACTTGGAGGCAAGCACCTTGCCAGTGCATAATGCTTGCCCCATTGCTTAGGGCGTTGTATTCGCCCACGTAGCAGGGCAAAACAACGCCTACGTCCCACCCAATAACAGGTCTACAGGGATTAAGTCATCGAATTAGGAAAAAAGGCAGACGATTTTAAGTTGGAATGACTAGAATAAACATGGTGAGCTATCTAGTACAAAATGCATGGATAGCGCAGCCCTGACTTCATTGTTCATTGCTTTATCTGGGTACTGATGTTACGTTTTTAACATGGTATATCGCATAACATGACCGAGCGCTGTTCTGGCCTTATAGTTCCTAATAGCTGTGGCTTTAGCTTACTAACGTCAGTTAGGTAGCAGTTAGGTAGGGGCAGTTTAATTTGGTTCATTTATGCTGATATCCAGGCATCCGTTAACCAATATATGGCTCTGTGGCCTGAATCATGCGCTGTTCGGCAACCCTCACAAGCCCAAGGATTAGACAACATGACATCTTTTGAAGATATCTATCAGTTTTTTCGCAATCCTCCTCCATTTTATCTTAATAAAGAGTTGGCAGTTTGTTATGTACTGACTGTTCTCTTACAGAAAGATTCCTACGGAACTGAGCTAATTCAGCTTTTAGAAAGTGAGTATCCGTCCTATCGTCTATCGGATACGGTGCTCTATAGCGCTCTCAAGTTTCTAGAGGATAAGTCCACGATTACAGGCTACTGGAAAAAAGTAGAGGGACGGGGACGGCCCCGGCGCATGTATCAAGTTTGTCCTGACTGGCAGCGTGAAGCTAGAGATTTATCGCATCTTTGGGAAGAGTATGTGAGTCGTAATACCCCAACGGTTCTCCTCGCCATAGGGCGAGAACGGGCCGAACCTAAGGGTTGAGAAATACGCCCCTAATCGTCCACTATTGCAGCATACGGTGCAGCTAGGGCAATGGAACTTAGGGATTTGCAAGTAGGAAGGGGGGATGGCGGATAGTATCTGCTGTCCCCCTAACGGGGATTGATCCTGCACCCGACTGAGATTTGACGGTATATCCACCGCATAGGGCTGGATATACTCCATTGGGGAACTGTGATTGGGTAGTTTGTGTCGTCTCACCTGATACGATGACCATGTGGCTAATGCGCTGATTGATTACCAATCCTCACGCCCAAGGGCAGGTGCCGGAGGCAGAGGGAGAATATCTGTCGTTCTAATTCAGGGAATTGGTATTACAGTGCTACTGCTGATGGGATACTTGTAGAGCAATCGGATATGGTTGAGGAAACCGTTTATGGCTAGTCAGTTTGATTGTTCAGGTGAGAGTGCAAATGTTAACGGTAGCTCCGATGGGGCTGTAGATCGGGAGCAAACCACTTTAGTCGTAAAAGATGATCAAGGACGCAAAATTGTGTGTTACCTTGAGCGTTCCGTCCAAATCGACGACGAGGAGTATGCGTTGCTATTGCCTGTGGATAACCCCATTGAGGTTTTTGCCTGGTCTGAGGATGACGATGGCGATGAGTTTTTAGTGGATCTCGATGATGCTGAATTGGACCATATTTTTCTAACGGCTCGTGCAGTCTTGGCGGAGCAGGAACTAATTTTGGAGCAAACTGCTTTGACCTTAACGGCTAAAGGTGATATTCCCCCTGCGGATGAGGAGGAAATCATGACGTTAGATTTGGGTGATGATGAGGAAGAGTTGGAATCCGAGGATTTTCAGTTATTGGCTAGCTTTTTCCATGAGGATCAAGAATATGCCATTTACACGCCGTTGAATCCACTGTTGATTTTTGTGCGATTAACTGCTGAAGGGGTTCCTGTTTTGATGGAACCAGAAGAGTTTGAGGTCATTCGCCCTCAATTGGAGGATCAGCTATTTGATGACTTGTAGCATGAGAGTATGACGAGTAAACAGCTTAGGCCAACGTTGGGGCGCATCTTTTTCTATGGTCTTGGATTGCCGTTGGTGATGGCTATCTGTGGATGGCAGGGGTGGTTATGGTGGAGTTGGGCGAGTGCAGCCCCTGGTTATGCTGCGGGGGCCGCAGTCCCTGGGACCGATGACTCGCTCACGGCGACAACGGGTGAGTCTGGTCCTGAACCCACGATATTAACCATTCCGGATGGTACGTCTGCTCAGCAGGTTGGGGGCATATTGTTGGATGCTGGGCTGATTCGTTCGACGGTGGCTTGGGATATTTGGACCCGTTGGCAAACCGTTAGGGGGCGGGATGGGGGTTTTTTGGCCGGGACTTATGCGATCGCCCCCAATGGCTCCATGGGGGCGATCGCGGAACAAATCTGGCAGGGGGATGTGATCACGACGCGCTTCACGATCCCAGAAGGTTGGAGCATTGCCCAAATGGGGCAGTATTTTGAAACGGAACTGGGTTGGTTCTCCGCCGCTGATTTTATGGCTGCGACCCGTGAGATTGATCGCGATCGCTATCCCTGGTTGCCTGAAGCCACGATAACGGAGACAGGCAGCAATCTAGAAGGCTTTTTATACCCTTCCACCTACTACATAGCCGATAACCCGACTCCGGCCATGGTGGTAGCCCAGATGCTGGGGCAGTTTGAGCAAACGGCGTTACCGTTGTATACCCAAAACCAAGGTCAAACGCCCTACTCGCTGATGGAATGGGTGACACTGGCGAGTATTGTGGAGCGGGAGGCGGTGGTGGCGGAAGAGCGACCGACCATTGCGGCAGTATTTGCCCGTCGGCTACGGGAAGGGATTCCGTTAGCGACGGACCCCACGGTTGAGTATGCCTTTGGCATTCGCCAGACTCCGGAACGGCCCCTGACCTACGCGGAAGTGGGAACACCCCATCCTTACAATACTTACATTAACGTGGGGTTGCCGCCAGGGGCGATCGCCGCTCCGGGGATCGCCAGTTTAGAAGCCTCCTTAAATCCAGGGGACACAGAGTTCCTCTTTTTCATGGCCCGCTTTGACGGCACCCATATTTTTAGCCGGACCTTAGCGGAACATGAAGCGGCTAAAAACAGGGTGGGGGCAAAAATTCGGGCTGGGGAAAGACCCTGGGAAGATGATTCTTAAGTAGGATAGTGGGATGGTGCGCTGATGGAAAGGTGGGGAAGACAGGCAAATGGGGAAGCGTGTTTGAACCGCATTCAGTGCCTGAAATCGCTGCTAGGAGAACTTAACCAGGGAGGACCAGTCTTGCTTGGATAGCGGCGATTTTATGGGGACCGTACTGCCAAGGTTTGCGGCTTCAAACCAAGTTTTCAAACAGACCCTGAGCCTAGGCAGCGATCCTGCCCCATCGGCCCAGGCTCATTGCCGCTTTCAGCACATCCGTATATTCTGCTGTAAAGTCTATTTTCTGTCGTTATGTCTCTCAAAACCCTCTGTCAGCCCGATATCGTCTTGGGGCAAACCGTTTTAGCACTGACCCCGGAACGCATTCAGACCTATGGCATCAAGGGGATGGTGCTGGATGTTGATGAAACCATTGTGCCGTTTCGCCAAGCAAAAACGTCTGCGGACTT
>JAYKIC010000214.1:0-4382 GCA_035284985.1 Leptolyngbyaceae cyanobacterium | reverse complement strand
GAGGGAAAGCAACTCCCTTCCCTACCACCAGCCGCCCCTAAAAACCCATGGCCTGAGCAACTGCCGCCACCGTCGGCTCCAATCCAGAATGCATCTGACTCTGCCCCCGCTTAATCGCCGTGTCGGGGTCTTTGAGGCCGTTTCCAGTTAGCACACAAACAATGGTAGCGTGGGTCGGAACTTGGTCCTTAATTTTTAGCAACCCGGCCACAGAAGCGGCACTTGCTGGCTCACAGAAAATACCCTCTTCGCAGGCCAGCAGTTGATAAGCCGTCAGGATCTCTTCATCTGTAACGGCATGAAATCCCCCCTGGCTCTCATCCTTGGCTGCCACCGCCTTTTGCCAGCTAGCCGGATTACCAATGCGAATAGCCGTAGCGATGGTGTCAGGATGCTCAAATCGATGGCCCTGGACCAGCGGTGATGCGCCCTCCGCCTGAAACCCCATCATCCGAGGCAAGGTTGTGCATTTCCCCGCTTGCTTGTACTGATTGAATCCCATCCAATAGGCGGAAATATTCCCCGCATTGCCCACTGGAATGCATAACCAATCTGGAGCATCCCCTAAGGTATCAACCACCTCGAATGCCCCAGTTTTTTGGCCTTCCAATCGGTAAGGATTCAGGGAGTTAACTAGGGTAATGGGATAGTTGTCTGAGACCGCTTTTACAATGTCTAAAGCCTGATCAAAGTTGCCATTAATGGAAATCACTTCAGCCCCGTAGAGTAGTGCTTGGGCTAACTTACCCAGGGCCACATAACCCTCAGGAATTAGCACGAACGCTCGCAATCCCCCCCGGCGGGCATAGGCCGCCGCCGCCGCCGAAGTATTGCCCGTACTGGCACATACCACGGCGTTAGCCCCTTCCTCTTTTGCCTTGGATACGGCCAGGGTCATGCCTCGATCCTTGAAGCTTCCGGTCGGATTCAGGCCATCGTACTTGACGAAAACTTGGACCTGTTTGCCGATGCGGGAGGCGATCGCCGGTACGGGAATCAGCGGAGTATTTCCTTCACACAGTGTCACCACAGGGGTTGCTGCGGTGACAGGGAGATAGGAACGGTAGGCTTCAATTAACCCAGGCCACTGCTGTGTCCTCTTGGCCAAGGTTGATACAGACTTTTTGGGGAAGAAGGGAATAGAAATCACGGTGCGCTAGTTTATTGATAAGGATATTAATTCGGTCAAACTGCAATTTACCCTTATCTAGCAAACGACAGGGCACTTTACAGGTCACTACGTTTATTGTGGCATCTCATCTTAATGTTCAATCATCAAAATGTATCGTTTTTTAGGTTCGAGCGGCGAATCATCAGGATCAACGCTATTCTAATCGGTAAGTTGAGGAAATTGGTCGTGACGTGTGTAAGTGGTAAAGCATGATGGATATGCAGTTAAAGGCACGAACTTGGTTTGGCAGTGTAACATGGCTGGCACTAGGGAGTGTGGTGTTACTCCTGGGAAGCTGTCAGGAAACCCCCACGCCAGAGGCATCAACCCAGTCTGAAGCCGCGATCGCCCCTGCCCCATCCTCCGATCTGAGCTTGGCCTCCCCATCCGATTCCTTTATCACATCAGCCGAGGATACGGCAGAGGATCATATGGCAGAGGATCATATGGCAGAGGATCAACGGTCTAGCCTCTCTGCCCCGGAAAACAAAGAGAGTCAAGATCCCACCCTCTCCGGCAATGTCCCGCCAGAATTGGTCCCTGCCACTACAGAAACTGAGCGGTTGCCCCAGGTCCAGCAAGGTCGCACCAGTCCATTTGATTCCCTTCCCGTCACCCCCTACATCGTGCGGACATCAACCGCCACAGCACCCACGGTCGCGCCCAACGGTCCCCTACCTGCGCCAATGGCCCAAACCATTCCCACTGTCCCTGTGGCGGGAACGCCTCCCGCCGTTGTTCCAGTCCCGTTGGCCGTCCCATCACCCCCCACCAATATAGTGCCCGTTCCTCTAGGGATGTCCCCTAGTGCCTCCCCTAGGCCCGCTAACCCTGGCGTCGGAACCGGAAATAGGGTAGAGACCTCAACAGTGAATTCCCCTGCGGCCCCTGCCACCGTCGAATTTACCGGGGTGGTGCAATTGGGCGATCGCGTGAGTTTAATCGTTAGGGAACCAGGGGCCACCAGTAGCCGTTATGTTCATGTTGGGGATGCGATCGCCAATGGTCAATTCATCATTAAAGCTGTAGATTTTAGTCGAGGACCAACCCCTGCGGTCATTCTCGACCAAGCAGGAAGAGAATCTATCCATTGGGTCGGCTCCTCCATCAGCACCGCCTCCGGCATCTAAGCTATCCCAGAATCAGCGCTGAAGTTGGGGCTAGCCAATGTTGTTGACCCATCTTGTCCATCATTGTCCCCGGTATAACAGTTGCCTTTATGCCCAAGCCTATGAAAGTCGATCCTGATCAATGTCCGCTTTGCGGTCAAGGTACCCTGAACCAACTCACCCTCATGGATGTATGGGGGTGTCAGTTTTGTCGTCACCTATTTGAGTGGAACCCCGATCAACAAATCCTCAAAGTTCTGGACTTATCCCCTACAATTCGCTGGTGGTGGAACGGCCAATTTTGGCAGCGGGGGCAACATCCAGTCCTCCCCCTTACGCCGGGTTTAGTGTGCGGAGCGATCGCCCTCGCCACCCTCCCCTCCCTACTGTTGGGCATTGCTAATTATATTTTTCCCCCATTACCCGGTAGCCCCTTAGCCTGGTTCCCGATGGCTTGGCAAGCACTAGCCCTAGTCAGCCACAGCACCTGCATTGGCTGGGTCATGGCAGAATCCTACCAGTTCTCCCCCTATTTACGGTTCAAAATCTGGTTGCAGCAGCGTCTAGGGGCTTAGAAACCCAGGATCACCCATACGCCCTATCCTTCGTCAACAACTGGTTCCATAACTCCTCCGTCTCGGTACAAGATTGCATAATCTAGAATTCTCACTGCGTAGGGTGGGCACTGTCCACCCTACAATTGACGATGAAATCACAGGATGGAAAGGGAGTAGTACTCCACCAAGGAAGGTTTGCCTAGTTTCTGGAGGTCCACACCCCTCACAAACTAGCTAGGTGGCTAGCCACAGTTCCATTAGGGAACTACTAGGCTTACCAATAAAAATCGTGGTAGAATTGGATCTCGTGTCTAACGCTTATCAACCATAAATAGTTGATCATGGTTCTGGGAAATCTCATAAAATTCTCTTCCCTCTCCAAGATTTAGCGTAAGATAATGCGTTGGTGGGGTTGTCCCAAAAAGAGTGATCGAGACTAGTTGAACCAGGGAGTATTTACTTTCAAAATGCTCTATTGATTCTTACGAGAAGTCACCGATACCTATACTGCAAGTTAGTTTATTTTTTGTCATTTTCGTATGAGGTTCCAGGATGGCTAAACGCCGCAACCTAAAAAAAGAGAAAGCACTCCGAAATCAAGCATACGCTCGCAAGTTTCGTAAGCGAACCAATTCACGCTTTTCCCGCAGACGGTCATTTGACAACAATAACAATGATAACGATGGGGAAAATAGTAACAGTGAAGGCACTGAAGGAGCTGCCGCTGACTAAATTCCTGGTCAAGGGTTGCAATACTTTAAGATTATCTCCTGTTAAGGTGACACTTGCGCCACAGGGCTAGTCCAAACGTTTTGAGCAGCCTATTGAGGGGGTTGATTGCGTCATACCCTGGGTTACGCCACACATGAGTAAAGGGTGCAACTTGGATACGGTACTAGATTTGTTTTCCCAGGAAAGCAAGTGCTGAGATAGGGAGATATTGGGTCAGTGGCGATCGCCCCACCCTTAACCAAGGGTTATGATTCCCCGTACAATACTGTCATAACAACCATCATAGGAACTCAGGATAGTTCAACGTCATGGACGAATTGCGGACAGGGTTAGATCTGGCCACAACAGAAGAACTTCAGGGGATGACAGCTATTTTGTTTACACGCCGTTTCAATCCCCTGGATTACTTGACTTCAGTTAATCCCCAAAGCGTATCCGCAGGGGATCGCCAAAACTGGGTTGAATCCTTAGAACGCCGCTTTCGTTTTCTCGCGGCGGATGGGGTGACAGTATTGAAGCGACAATCTCACCAGATTTCTTATCGCACTATTTTACTTCAGGTTTGTCGGCACCTTGGCATTCCTGATGCTCATGCATTATCGACTCTGGCCCTAGAAGAGTCGATTTTTTTACATCTACTGGATACGGCTTACCAAAAGTTGCCTCCCGCTGAGCAACAGGCTTTAGAACAATACTTCCAGAAAACGCTGACCCGTCTGCCATGGGGACAATCTTTTCCCGCCTCAGCCCATCCCCACACTCTCCCCGTTATCCTCAAGGGGAGCAGCGCCTTAATGGTCAGTGCGGTGATTC
>JAYKIC010000213.1:0-28008 GCA_035284985.1 Leptolyngbyaceae cyanobacterium | reverse complement strand
GGGCGGATGGCCTACATTGATTTTGGCATGATGGATCAACTGAGTCAGTCGATGAAGGAGGCTCTGGTTGATTCCCTTGTCCACCTGATTAATCAGGATTACGCTAACCTAGCGGATGATTTTGTTAAGCTCGGCTTTTTGACTCCCGAAACTGATATTACCCCGATCATTCCTGCCCTAGAAGCCGTGTTTGATAATGCCATTGGAGACAGCGTTGGTGATTTTAACTTCCAGACGATTACCAATAGTTTTTCCGAGCTAATGTATGAGTATCCGTTTCGGATACCCGCCAAGTTTGCGTTGATTATTCGATCCCTGGTGACACAGGAAGGCATTGCCCTTACGCTTAATCCCCATTTCAAAATTGTGGAAGTGGGCTATCCCTATGTGGCACGGCGATTGTTAACGGAAGAAACACCAGCGTTTCGTCAACGTCTAGTGGAGGTCTTATTTAAAGATGGCAAGTTCCAGTGGAATCGTTTGGAAAATTTGATCGCGATCGCCCGGACCAGTGGAGAGTTCGACCTGCTACCCTCAGCCCAATTGGGTTTGCAGTATGTGTTATCAGAGGAAGGCGAGTTTCTGCGGCGCCAGGTAATGCTGTCCCTGGTGGACAACGATCGACTTCATACCGAACCTGTAAGCCGATTATGGGATTTAGTCAAGCCAGAACTTCATCCTGAACGCTTATTTAACGTTGCAGTGGAAGCCATTAGTGATTTTTCTACGGAGCAGGCCAGCAATTTGTTGCCAACGCTGACCGGGTTGGTTGCATTTCAAAATAATGATAGCCGTGAGCGGGTCTAAGAGGGCCGTCAAACTGTCATAATAGTTAATGCAATACGATCACGGTATCCGAATAATGGGCGTGACTATCTTAAGTTACCCCACCTAGGACTGCCTGAACTGAACCGATTAGGATAAAAAGTGGAGGTTTCTGTGCTGCCATACGATATTTACCCCAACGCCCCCTATGTTTTGTTGGTGGCTGGCTTTCTAGCAAGTGTAACCTCTGGGTTTGCTTTTAGTGAAACGTTGAAAGAGTCAGTCAAAAACTGGTCAGAAAACAGAGACTCGATTTCTCTTCCTAGCATTCAAAATTTGCGGTTGCTCCTACCCTTTGTGGCAGTTTGTGCTGGAGTTTGTGTTTTCCTGGCATCTGGAGTGCAGATTTTCGCATTCTCAGCCAAAGTTGCTTACACGATCGCTTTGCCCCTAACCATCGTTGGTGGTCTATTACTTTGGTATCAACTAGGTCGATTGCTGGTGCAACTCCAGAAAGGCGGGTCACGCGCCCTTGACCTGGATGCTTTTTAGCTAGAGCGTTGAGCTAGCTACCCCTTTCATGACTATAGTGTGCTGTTGCCGATCTTGAACGCTGGCTATGGGAGAGATTATGGGTGAGAGATTATGGTTACTGTGACCTACAGTCCGGCTTACACCGTTGTACCCACCTATAGTTGCTACAACCGCTGTAGCTATTGTAATTTTCGGGTGGATGCGGATCGGAGTCCACTTTTGACCCTGGATGCCGTTCGGCAGCAACTGGTATCCCTACCCACTCAGGATGTCATAGAGATTCTGATTTTGAGTGGTGAGGTTCATCCCCATAGTTCCCAGCGTTCCCATTGGTTCCAGCGAATTTTCCAGATTTGCGAGCTGGCGCTGGATTTGGGCTTTTTACCCCATACCAATGTTGGCCCGCTAGCCTATCACGAAATGCGCCAGCTTAGGTTAGTGAATGTGTCGATGGGGCTAATGTTGGAGCAAGTGACCCCTAAGCTGTTGCAGTCAGTCCATCGTCATTCGCCGAGCAAGCGACCTGAGGTGCGGCTCCGGCAGTTGGAATGGGCGGGGGAGTTACAAATTCCATTCACAACGGGATTGCTGCTGGGTTTGGGGGAATCGGAGCAGGATCGTCTGGATACCCTGGAAGCGATCGCCCAATCCCATAATCGGTGGGGCCATATCCAGGAAGTGATCCTCCAACCCCATAGTCCGGGTTCCCGTCAAAGATGGCAAGGTGAGGGTTTTAGGATGCAACAACTGCCGGAGGTGGTGGCGATCGCCCGCCATCACTTGCCTGACGAGATAACCATTCAAATTCCCCCTAATTTGGTGCATCACCCATCTATTTTGTTGGATTGCCTAGATGCAGGTGCGAGGGATTTGGGCGGTATTGGCCCTAAAGATGAAGTGAACCCCGACTATCCCCATCCTACAGCCGATCACATCCGAGCCATCATTGAACCTTTGGGTTGGACACTCCACCCTCGATTACCGATATATCCCCCATACTATTCTTGGTTGAGTTCTACCCTGAAAACTGCTGTTGAGCAGGCTGTGAGCTGGATTGATGGCATTGAGCCAGTCCCCCATATTGACCCTACGAGGCCGACACTGGGCTTAGGGAGGGAAATGAGTTTTCAAATGGGGCGTAAGTGAGGTTGCGCGAAGAAGCTGGGGTGATGTTGTCTAATGCTTAGGGGTATGCCTAGGGGTTGATCTAGAATATTTGGCCTATGTAGAGTAGACTAACTTACATCCGCCTCCGACTTTTCAAACAGGCTCTTAGGCAGGGTCACAAAATAAGACTAGAAAAAAATTATGTCCCAACCTCCTAAAATTCTAGCTTTTGCAGGTAGTGCCCGCCGTGATTCCTTTAACAAAAAACTAGTAAAAATTGCCGCTGCTGCCGCCAACGTTGCTGGTGCTGAAGTCACGGTTGTGGATATGGCAGATTTTCCCATGCCCGTATTTGACCAAGATTTAGAACTTCAGGGGATACCCAGTACGGTACGGCGACTCAAAGCATTGTTGAAAAGCCATCAAGGCTTACTGATAGCTTGCCCTGAATATAATGGTTCCATTACCCCTCTGCTCAAAAATGCCATCGATTGGGCTTCCCGACCGGACCCCGATACATCACCCAGGCCACTTGAATGTTTTAACGGTAAAGTGGCGGCGTTGTTCGCTACCTCACCGGGAGGATTGGGCGGCATCCGGGGGTTGGTGCATGTTCGGGCCATTTTGGAAGGGATTGGAGTGATTGTTATTCCGGACCAAAAGGCGATTCCCAATGCTAATCAAGCCTTTGACGACCGGGGCAACCTCACCGAGACCGAACAGCAACAAGCCGTGGAGGCGATCGCCCAAAAACTTGTTGATATCACCACTAAACTATCCCCGTAAGCTGATGACTCCGGGCAATGATCTTCAAGATCCCACGGATCAGGCCATATGGATGGGAACTATCGAATCACTCAAGCTAGAGGTGTTGGCTAACTAGCCCACATTTTCCCTGATTCTCCGGTAGGATGAAAGGCATTGTGTATCCGACGTGCTCTATGAACAACATGGCTGTGAATCCTTTGCGCCAGCGCATTCAAACGTTTTATGATACCTCTTCCGGTCTATGGGAACGGATTTGGGGCGAACATATGCACCATGGCTATTATGGGGCCGATGGGGCGGTGCGGAAAGATCCGTACCAGGCTCAGGTGGATTTAATTGAGGAGTTGCTAGCATTTGCGGCGGTTGATCAGGCTAGTGCAATTTTGGATGTGGGTTGTGGCATTGGGGGCAGTTCCCTTTATTTAGCTGAGAAATTTGGTGCAACGGCCCAGGGGATCACCCTGAGTCCAGTTCAGGCTAAGCGAGCCACAGAGAGAGCGATCGCCACTGCCATCGATGCCCAATTCCAGGTGGCGGATGCGCTGCACTCTCCCTTTGCCGACCATCAGTTTGATTTAGTCTGGACCCTAGAGAGTGGTGAACATATGCCGGATAAGCAGCAGTTTTTACAAGAGTGTTACCGAGTCCTCAAACCAGGGGGACGATTAATCATGGCCACTTGGTGTCATCGCGCCACGGAACCGCCAGCCCTTTCCCAACCCCAACCCTTAACATCGAGTGAACAATCCCTGCTCCAGTCGATCTATCGTATCTATCACTTGCCCTACATTATTTCGTTGCCGGAATATGAGGCGATCGCCCAATCCCTTCATTTCCAACAGATTAAAACGGCTGATTGGTCCGCTGCGGTGGCTCCTTTCTGGGATGATGTGATTCGTTCCGCCTTTTCCTTCACGGCCCTGTGGGGATTACTCAAAGCAGGACCGCAAATTATCCAAGGAGCCTTGGCCATGCGGTTGATGAAACGGGGCTATCAGCAGGGGTTAATTCGCTTTGGCGTGTTAACGGCCATAAAATGATGCACTGAATGGGTAGTTGGCGGAGAGATATTGAAAGATATGGCATAAACACATGTTTTATGAACCAAACAGGTAGTGTACTTGTCCCATTAGTCCATTGAAAATAAGAACATACTCCATGAGTTTGACAGCAATCAGTCTATTTTGTGGTGCAGGAGGATGCTCTTTAGGTTTTAAGCAAGCGGGCTACGAGATTCTTTTCGCTTCTGATATCGACCCATTAGCTATTCAAACCTATAACACCAATTTCTCAACTGCAAAAGGTATCGAAGTTGATATTAGGAAGCTGGATTTTAGTAAAGTACTTTTTAAATCAGGCTTAGCGATTGGTGAACTTGACATATTAATAGGTGGACCACCTTGTCAAGGCTTCTCGACAGCGGGAATGCGGTTCTGGGACGATCCTAGAAATAATCTTTTGAAGAACTATATATCTGCTATTAAATACATAAAGCCTAAATGGTTTTTAATGGAAAATGTTGAGGGATTATTGACATTACGACAAGGCCAGTATGTTTATGAAGTTGTCAAAGCTCTGATTGAATGTGGATATAAAGTTAGACTAGAGAAAGTATATTTTCATGAGTATGGTGTGCCTCAAAGACGTAAGCGCGTCATTTTAATCGGCAATAGACTAGGAATTATTTTTCAGTTTCCAGCCCCTACATTCAAAGTTCACGGTCCTATATTTCGTAATTCGGAAATAACCTTAAGGCATACTATTTCTGGACTTCCTCAACCCTCTAAAGATCCAAAGTATCTTCTATCTTATGGGTCGGTACCTGAAACTGATTGGGAACGGTATCTGCGGGGTAGAGCAACTTATATTTCTGATCATTTTATTCCCCAACTAAATCCTCTGCAAAAAGAGCGAATTAAAGCTCTTAAGCCTGGTCAAACGATGAAAGATTTACCTGAATATCTTCAACATGAATCTTTCAGAAGACGTGCAAATCGACGGGTAATGGATGGAATTCCCTCAGAGAAACGGGGTGGCGCTCCTTCTGGGTTAAAACGATTATTGTTTGATGAACCTTGCCTAACTATAACAGGTGCTGCAATCAGAGAATTTATCCATCCCGCTGAAGAACGTCCTCTAACAATTAGGGAAGCGGCGAGAATTCAAACGTTCCCAGATGATTTTATTTTCAAGGGCAATGCTTCACAGAAGATTCAGCAAATAGGCAATGCAATACCACCAATGATAGCTCGGATATTTGCCGAGTATATTAAAGAACGGTATGGGTTCCAGGAGCAGTTTAAATCCCACGGAATTTTATTAGGGTATTGTCTTACGAAAGCCAATGCCATGAGTCCAGCCTTAAAAAGGACTGATACTGTTTTAAAGACCCTGACCGATCAAAGTAAAGTTGTACAGTTTAAATTGTTTGGAGATTATATGCCAGGAAGTAACTTCCTCAAAAAACTATTTTAAAAATGTAAGCTACATGGGAGTGGTGATGCCCAAGTCATTATCTCTGATGATGAGATTTACAGTTTATTATATTTAGCTATTAGCGATTTAAACTGGTCTCATCAAGAGTTAGGTATTAGTGCTCTTAAACTGCCATCCTTAAATTACTACGAGATAGATCTCAACTGGTTTGATAATCTGAAGTTCCCAGAACTTAAAACAAGTGATATATTAACTGCTTTAGGTGCTTGCGTTAATAGAGATAATGACTTCTCACTCTACTCTCACTCTACATAGAGAATTTGTGTGCATTACATAGAAGACGGGTCAAGTTTAAAAGAATTATGTCTACTCAACCATTTCCTAGTATGGATCAAGTTGGTCCAAGAGTTTTACTCGAATATGGTCGATGTAATTTGAGCTTATTAGCTAATTGGATAGTTTGGCGGAAGTGGATTTATGACATTGACAATCGTTCTGCTCAAAAAACAGGCTACTTATTTGAGCCTGTTCTTGCTAGTTGTTTAGGTGGTGAAGCAGTAGGAGCAACGAACTCACCCATTAAAAGATTAAATTCAGAAGGGGTTCCGACCCAAAAAGGTCGTCAAATAGATTGCCTCGTTTCAGCTAATATGACAGCTTATGAATTGAAGCTCCGTTTCACTATTGCAGCTAGTGGACAAGGTAGATTTGGGGAAGAGTTATCATTTCCTATAGAAAGTAGGGCTGCTGGCTACCGTCCTATTTTGCTAGTGTTAGATCCAACACCATCAGATAAACTCACCGAACTCTCGAATAAATTTTTAGAATGTGATGGGGAATTCTATCAGGGAGAAGATGCTTGGCATCATATGGAAGAGCAGGCTGGGGCAGTCATATCTGTATTTATTGATAAATATATTAAACCTGCGATTAAAGATGTCGAGTCAATAGATGTTGCCGAATTACAGTCCTTTGCATTGAATTGCGATTCTGGTCAAATCTCTATTTCTTCTAACAATGATAGCTATTTGATTACCCGATAGTGAAAAGTTCTGTTGCTAAGTTTAAAATGATTCACCGCTGCTGCACTCCACTATTATGAGCGATCGCTACATTGGTTAGGACGTTGTTTGCCCCCGCAGCGCGGGGGGCAAACAACGTTCACGTCTTAACCTAAGTGTCTACCGCTATAGTGATGAGGTTCATCGCCCATTCAACAGCAGGATTCGATAGAAAGGCACCTAAATCCTCTGTCCCGAATCTAAAATGAGGATAAACCAACCACCGCTCGATGTTGCCACAACATGAAAAAGCCGCTGAACAGCAAAAATGAAAACACAAGCTGACGAAATCGTTGTTCGCTGATTTTTTCTAGAACCAAACTTCCTAGCCAATTGCCGATAAAGGCGGATGCACCCACAATTAAACCATAGCCGACATGGGAAAGTTGCAGCGTTCCAAACACGCCATAGGCTACCAGTTTAATGCAATGAATGACGACGCGATTGGTAGCTTGAGTGGCGATCACCGCTTCTTTTTGAAGGCCAAAACTAAAATATAGGGGGGCAAAAATTGGTCCCATGCTGCCAATGAGACCGGACAAAAAAGCATAGATAAATCCAGTGGGGAGGAAATACCAGGCTTTTACTGTAAAGTTAATGTCTTGGCTTTTGCAGAAAAAACTAAGGGCTGAAACTAATAAAAAGAGGGCAACCACGATGGCTAACCATTCTAAGGTTAATTGGCTTAAGCTAAAGGCTCCCAGGATGGCCCCAATCACGGCTCCAGGTAATTCCCAGCGCACAATTTGCCAGTTGATGCGATCGCGGTAAATGTACATCCTTTCCGAGTTGCCACACAGCCCACCGATGGTGAGTATGGCGGGGATGGCCTGCGCTCCTAGGAAAGTGCCCACCACAGGCATCAAAATTAGGGAACTTCCCCCTCCCGCTAACATACTAAAAAACCAGCTAATGATGCTCGCTAAGACGAATAGCACAATTTGCACGTTAGTGCTCCTTATCCAATAACCATAACCCCGATGAAATTTTGGGTAAGGTAACGGTTAAACTGAGTCCTTGCTTGAGACCATTCACTAGCAGGGTCAAGGCTTCCACGAGCTTAGGGTCCCATTGGGTGCCGACACCAGCACTACAGTGTTCAAGGGCCATATCTAGGGTGGCGGGATCGAAGCCACCATAATCGCCCAATTGCATACTGGGCTGGAGGGCAGATAACTGCTGCTGAAACTCTACTACTAGCCCTAAAATCCGGGATTCCAGGGGAATTTCATCGGCGGCAAAGTTGGCGGGGTAGCCCCTACCATCCCACCGTTCCGTTTGGTGGGCGATTATGGTGGCCACCGCTCGCATCTGCGGCATCACCCGTAATACCTGCGCTCCAGGGTTGAGCCGACAGGAGGGGGCTTCGGTTTCGGATAGCATGGCAGGTTGGTAGGTCAGGGGATTGGCGGGTGGCCCTTCCAAGGCAAATTTTGATTGCGGCATGAAGGCAAACCGATGGAGTAGCCCTGCTAGCCGTAGCCGATGTAGTTGCCATCCCGGTAAATCTAACAGTTGTCCCATCGCCTCTGCCAGCGCGGCCACCTCTGATCCGGCAAGGGGATTGGTGACATCGGACTGGTCCATTAACTGGGCTAGCCGCAAAAATGCTTGGAGTTCATTCGAGACAATATTGGTACTCATTTGAGCCGTTGCCGCGCCGCCTAGAATGCTGATGGGAATGGCGGGAAGCGTCCCTTGGGATGATTCTAGATACTCTACGACTCGGTGAACAATGCATCCCATTTGGTCGGAGGTGGGATGGGTGCATAATCCTTGGCCCTGTTGAATGTGGGTGGTGATAGTGTCTAGTTTTGCGTCTAGCTGCTGGGCTAGATCGGGGTTGTATTGGCGGATGTGGGCGATCGCCAACGCCGCCGTTTCGCACACCAACCCCGATTCAAAGGTCCAAAAGCCATAGAACTTACGCTCTATATCTTGGGTTGGTGTACCTAAAATTTGGTAGTCTGCCTGGGACACTTCTTGACAAATCACCATTCCGGTGTAATTGGGGGAGACAATGATTAAGTGCCATTCCTGAGCGACGGGATCATCAGGGTGCAAATCCACCAAATCCACATTCGCGTGATGGCTGGTGGGATGATCGGCAAAACCAGCTCCTGGTGCTGCCATAATCACCACATTTTCAGCTACCTCGGCAATTTCACCATAGCGATCGGCCTCTTGTAAGTACCACTTACCCTGCTGGAAGGCCGCAATCATCAACGGTTGGCAATCAGAGGTCAAGATCGAATCCTCCAATGCGTGACACAAGGCCACCAGCGTATTTTTGTAGTACACGCCAAAATTCAACTGACTGTGTCCGGCCACTGGCTGGGAGTGGCGATCGCGTAGTTGACTGAGAATAGACCCCTCTAACATACTTGCCCCTAACTACTCCGTGTCCAACAATTACTAGCCTACAAGTGATCAATGTTGCAAAACATGCCGCTTTAACCCTATCCCATTGTTCCAATTCCCTTAGCGGTCTTAATTAGTCTTAAAAAACTAGCTTAAAAAACTAGGCTATCCAGACCCGCTACTTCATGGATACTAACTGTTTGGCCCTTGGGGGTTCAACGTCAGACAATGGGGCCGAAAGGGCTGCTTCCAAAGGCGATCGCCCCAGGCGCTCTTCCAAAATCTGCATGACTGTGCGGCCAAAGTCATACGGGTTCTGTTGCCAAGCTTGGAGGCAAACTTCACCAAAAAATGACCCCAGTGGTTCAGGATTCCACAACAGCTTTTTGGCGGTCCAGGGCATCATGCTCATGGGGTCGTATCCCGGTTTGAGAATGTCATTTTTGAAAGCGTAGGATTCCAAATGGGTGTGGGGTTGCAACCCAATGAAGAAAATGGCAGGTTCCACCTTATCCGCACCAAAAATGGCTTCTAGCGCTCGGTGATAGGCGATGGTTTGGCGGATGGTCTCATCGCGCTCATCGATTACATTAAACGAATAATTGACTGATACGATGTCGTTGAACCCTGCCGCCTTTAAGTCCCGGCAATTTTGCAACACTGTTCGGAGGTTATAGCCCATTCTCATTTTCCGCACCAGTTCCTGAGAACCACTGGTAATCCCAATTTCAAAATAGTTCATGCCCGTTTTGACCATGAGATCGCAGAGTTCTGGGGTGAGGTTGTCGGCCCGAATGTAGGCGGCCCAGTGGATATCGTCCATACCTGCCGCTAGCACCTTTTGCAGTAGCTCCACCGCATCTGGGATGTATTTGCGGGCCGGAATAAACTGAGCATCGGTAAACCAAAAGTTGCGGATGCCTCGGCGATAAAGCTGCTGCATTTCCGCCACTACTTCGTCAGCGGGATTGATCCGCATCTGTTTACCCTCTACCACCGTGTAGACGCAGTAACAACAGTTGTGGGGACAGCCCCGCTTGGTCTGCACGCCAACATAAAAGTCTTGCTCTTGCAGGTAATATTCAAATTCTGGCCAAATGGTGGCAATGTAATCGTAATTGCAAGCTGTCTTTTCAATGGGGCTGGGCTGTTCGTGGATGAGGCGATCGCGCACCTCCCCCTCTCCTACCACATAGCAGCGCTCATCCCGGAATTCCAAGCCCTTGAGCAACTTTTCTAGGAGTAACTCCCCCTCTCCCACGGATACAATTGTGCCCTCTGGCAGCTTTTGGCCCAGCTGTTCATAAAACACGCTGACTGCCCCACCGCCCACAATCGCTTGGGCCTGGGGAACATACTCCTGGGCTAATTTCAACCCCCGCTTGATCAGGCCCAAGTTGCGCCATAATTCCGTGTAGTAAGCCGTTGTCACCCGCAAGCCACCTAAGGCTCCCCGCAGGCGCACCAAGGGATTCTTGGCATAGTAAAACTCAAAGGCGTTCTGGAGGGGATTGCCACCTCGTCCCCCTACGGGCGCATAAATTTGAATATCCCGCCAGGAAAATACCAGCTTAGTGGGGCGAAATTCATCAATGCAGGTTTTCAGGGCGGCGTTAAAGTCTAAGGGGGGGACCGTTCCCAAATCAAAAATGCGCTGCTCCACTCCTGGCAACACTTTGTGAATATGGTCCGCCAAGTAGACGACCCCCACCGGGAAAATCGGATTACAGGGTAGGCGCACGTAGAGAAGGCGATGATTACCCGAATGACTCGGCGCGAGTGAAGGAACGGCCACTGGGTCCACTGAAGCGTCTAGCTGTGATTGGGAGGAAAGCACCATGGGTCACTAATCGGGTAATACTGAATAATGCTGAGAAAAAATTTATATATCTTTACGATACCACTGGATTTGGGGTTTGGCATAAATTGACTGGCAAGTCTGGAGGGCGATCGCCCCAAATCCTGCCATACTGAGAACGGCTTTGACGATCTTGCTGTCTCCCTTATCATCCCTATGGATATTCAGGCTGGCACCCTTTACATTGTGGGCACTCCCATTGGCAACCTTGAGGATATGACCTTTCGGGCGATCCAGGTACTGCAATCCGTTAACCTAATTGCGGCGGAAGATACTCGCCACACGGGTAAGTTGCTCAAACATTTTCAGATTGCTACCCCGCAAATTAGCTACCATGAACACAATCGTCGGGGTCGTATCCCGGAAATGATTCAGCGTTTGGGCAGCGGGGAGGCGATCGCCCTTGTCACCGATGCCGGAATGCCGGGGATATCCGATCCGGGAGAAGATCTGGTGGCGGCCTGTTGTCAGGAAAACATTCCCATTGTGCCCATTCCCGGCCCCACGGCGGGCATCGCCGCCCTGAGTGTGTCCGGCTTAGCTACTGAGCGGTTTGTATTTGAGGGCTTTTTACCCCCTAAGGGCACAGAACGGCGCGATCGCCTCACCCAGTTAGAGACCGAATCCCGCACCATTTTGCTGTACGAATCCCCCCATCGTCTCCGGAAAACCCTAACGGATTTAGCCAACCATTTAGGGGGCGATCGCCCTATTGTCTTAGCGAGGGAATTGACTAAACTACATGAGACCGTTTGGCGCGGGTCAATGGAGGTGGCAATTAGTTATTATGCTAACCATGAACCGAAAGGAGAGTTTACCCTGGTGGTGGCGGGTGTCTCTTCCCGGCAAGGGGAATGGACAGAAGCGGCCATCAAGGCGGAATTAGTCCGACAATTCCAGCAGGGGCATTCCCGTTCCCAGGCCAGTCGTGAACTCGCCGCTGTCACCCAATTGTCCCGTCGAATGATCTATCAATTGGCCCTGACGTTACCGGAATCCTCTGAAGCCTCTCCGTCCGTTACCAATCAGCCATTAATCGATCAGCAAATGGATGAATCATGAGCCTACTCCTATGAAACCTCTTTTTTCCATGTGTCATTCCTGGCTTGTTGCCACAGCCGCAATGGGGCCAAAACCCCTATGGGCCACCTTAGTGGTTAGTTCACTCTTGCTCCTGAGCAGTTGCAATACACCGGGGGAAACGGCAACGGGTTCCTCGGCGAATTCGCCATCTGCTACGGCTGAGGCCGTATCTCCTGACGCAACAACGGATGCGGAGGCTAATGCTAACAACGGGGATGGAGGGGCGACTAGCCTTGATCCGAATCCAACTGATGCTTCTGGGAACGAGGTGACGGCGGATAGCACACTCATTTCGGCCACCGGGATTGGTCCGGCCCAATTGGGAGTGACGGTGGGTGCCCTCAAAAAATTGTTGGGCAATGGAGTTCAGTTTAAGGCCCAATCGCCCTTTTTGAGTGATTTTGATGCGATCGCCGTCCAACAAGGGGACCAAACCCTATTCTATTTGCTGTATCTGGCTGGCGATCCCTTAGATGATGAGGACGTGATTCTGGGCATTTTGACCACCAATCCTCGTTATCAGACCGGGGCGGGGGTGGGAGTGGGCACCCCGATCCAAACTGCCGAGGCCGCCTATGGTAACGCCACCCTATCCCACAATACGGACAACGAATCCCGTGAATATGTCCGATTTGAGCGCCATCCAGCCACCAATCTGTCATTTACGACCCAACCTGTTCCCGCCGCTGCCGATGGTAGTCTGCCCCCCTTTGCAGGCACCTATGCCAACTCGGCTGTCCAGTATAATGAGACGGAGGAATACCAGGCCGATGCCTCGCTCCAAGCGGTTTTATTGGTCTGTCTATCCGTATCCTGTTCCCAAGGGCAGTAGGAGCCAGTGCCATGAGATTCCTCGTCAGTGGTGTCATTGCGGTAACAATGGGGTTGTGGGTTGTGGCGATCGCCCTCCTTTCCATTCAAAATGTATTAATTACTGACCTGGCTGGCAACAAAACCCTTGTCACCCTTAAGTTTTTGGGGCTAATGTCGGTACCGCTGCCCTTTGGTTTAACCCTGGCCTTGAGTGCAGCCCTTGGCATGGTAGGGGCGGCGATCGCTCTACCGTTATTCTCCTTGGCACCCAAGCCCAGAAGCGGGCGATCGCCCCGTTCCCCTCAGCGTCGCCCCTAATCTCCACATTGCTACCCCTACCCAACAAGCGCTAGATCCTAGAAAAAGCTAGAACCTACTCATAGTCGTCTTCATATTCATAATCATCCTCATCGTCCATCAGGGCATAAATCTGTCCCGCTAACAGGAGCCGGGTAATGCCCTTATCTAACAAATAGGACGATGTTTTTCTCAGAACTTGGGCATCAGGCACCTTGACGATGCGTTGAGTCCGGCGGTTAACAAAGCGCTTGGCGACCCGATGATTATCAAAAATGGGCAACGTTTGCTCATCGACCTCTTCCGCTGGCACCTCTCCCAAGTCAGAAAATGCTTTGAGGGGACGGGTAATTAACTCCGCTGCCCGATCAATAATGAGGTAGCAGGTACGGGGCAGCTTCGCTTCCGAAAACGGCAGGACTGATAATGTGTCTGGGTTGATGGAGAACTCGAAGCCAGTGCCATCATTGGCAAAGTCATCATCATCATCATCATCATCGTCGTCATCGTCTTGGCTATCATCATCGAGATCATCATCGTCTAGATCCGTATCCAGATCCTCCAGATCCTCTTCCTCTAAGTCATCTTCATCCAACCCGTTGAGATCTAATAAATCGGACGAAATCTCGTTGCCCCAATCACTGGTCGCACTGGCTGGACTGTTGGCTTTAGGCAGGGGCTGTTCCAGCTTTAAGGTGTTTTTCTTGAGGATCGGAGGCGGAGGAGTTTTTGCCGTAGTTTGATCCTTGGGTTCGGAACTCACCGATTCCTCGCTACTTGCCTCTGGGGGAAATTCCAATTCTGCTTGCTGAGCTACGGGAGATGGCTTTGCTTCTGATGGCTCAGGTTCCTTGGGTTGGGGCTTGCTGCCACCCCCCTTCTTTTGCTTGACAATTTCCTTATACCGATCCTCCGATAGAGCCTGTTTCAGAATGCGGCTGATGGTACTACTGCTGACTCCATATCGACTGGCAAGTGTGGCCGTTGACTCGTCAGGTTGTTGGTACAGTTCAACAATGGTGCTTTTGTCGGAATCAGATAACTTAGGTGCCATGGGTTGTGGGAGTTAAGAGCAGGGATAGTTCGCCCGTCGAGCGATCGCATGAGAAAGTGTAATCGAAGCTAGACCGATATGACCAGCGTATTGACGCGAAACTCCGCGCAACTGTAACAATCAACAAGGTTACTGCATGTTACTTCATTCAACCCATCCGCCTATTTCGCAATGGTTTTGGGGTTATATTGCGGAGAGGAATTATTCATATTACGAATATTGCCTCAGTGGGGGATAGATATCAAAAATAAGCAGGGTCTATGGTTTGACTGAATTGTCCCGTATCCCATTTTCTGGTAATAGAGTCGTCCGAAAATTGGGGTGGAGTACCCGCGCAGCGGCTACTCCACCCCAATTTTCGGACAGGTCTAATGCATCCTCGGAAGGAATTACTTCGGCAGGTGTGACTTCAGGGGATGGGACTTCAGGGGGAATAGTCTCGGTGCTATTGGGTTCAGTCCCCTCAACGGGACATTCGGTTCCGGCTGCTGTTGGAGTCAGGGTAACATCCCAACCGGGTAAATCCCACCACATTAGGCGATCGCCCGGTTCAATCCAGAAATCAAGCTGCTCAACCTCGCCATCGGTGAAGGTTAGCTGGGGAAATTCAGGATAATTGCTATCATCGGCCTCGGTATAGACCTCACCAAAGAAGAGCACACTGGTCTTCAGCCCTTCATCCACCCCAATTATCTCCGTGCCCTCCCCTGAAACTCCAGCCGCATCATAACAGAAGCTCCCATCAAAACTCATTCCCGTCAGGGAACCTGCCGTTACATCAATGGTGAAATGATAAACAGTGGGTGGGGGCGTGGAGGAAACAGGCTCTATCCCAAGCGCTAGGGGGGTGTGAATCACAAAGGGTAAGGCCACCGCCAACCCGACTCCCCTAACTGAGTAAAACTGACCTATAACAAATTTGCTCATTTAAACCCTAAGTTCGGTACATCAAGGCTTTTAGTATTATGCATGATGGGCTACTCCGTCTTCAGTGGAAAACTAGGAAAATGAGGGAAATTCAGTCCTCATGGTGTGGCATGATGCCATTGCCTTCGTTAACCAGCACTCATACCCATGATGTCAAACTCGGTTCAATTTGCTAGCGATAACTATTCCGGTATTTGCCCAGAAGCTCTGGAGTATATGCTTCAGGCTAATAGTGGTGATGTGCCCGCCTACGGTGATGATCCCTGGACCCAACGGGCTGCCGACCAATTTCGAGAACTGTTTGAGTTTGACTGTGAGGTCTTCTTTGTGTTTAACGGTACCGCTGCCAACTCTTTGTCGTTAGCGTCCCTCAGTCGGTCCTATCACAGTGTGATTTGCCATGAACTGGCCCACATTGAAACGGATGAATGTGGCGGACCAGAATTTGCGTCTAATGGCTCCAAATTGCTATTGGCCCACGGGGAAAACGGTAAGCTCAATCCCGCAGCGGCAGAGCAGTTAATTACCAAGCGCAGGGATATTCACTACCCCAAACCTAAGGTTCTGAGTTTGACCCAAGCCACTGAGGTGGGTACGGTGTATACCTTTGAAGAACTGTTGGCCCTACGGGAACTGGCGGATAAATACAAACTCAAGATCCACATGGACGGGGCACGGTTTGCCAATGCGGTGGCTGCGAGCCAGCTATCCCCGGCAAAACTGACCTGGAAGGCGGGGGTGGATGTGCTGTGTTTTTGCGGTACCAAGAACGGCATGGGGATTGGGGAAGCCATTATCTTTTTTGATCGGGATTTGGCTGAGGATTTTGCCTACCGTTGTAAACAGGCGGGACAGTTGGCTTCCAAAATGCGGTTTATCGCGGCTCCTTGGTTAGGCTTGCTGGAAACGGGGGCGTGGTTACGCAATGCTGAACAGGCTAATCGGATGGCCGCTTATTTGGAGGGGCAGTTGCGATCGCTCCCCTCCATCCAATTCCTATTTCCCCGTGAAGCTAATGCGGTATTTGTGCAGTTACCGGAAATGGCGATCGCCCATTTACGTAAACAAGGCTGGCGATTTTACACCTTTATCGGGGTGGGGGGGGTACGGCTGATGTGTGCTTGGAATACCACAGAAGCCGATATTGACAAACTGGTGCAGGATATAAAGCAAGGGTTGCCAGCTAAAAATCTTGACGCTGACGCTTAATTTTGTTATTGATCAAGATAAGTTACTGTTCTTTCAAAGGGATATCAGCTAGTGCGGCTAGTGTGGCTAGCATAACGACTGAACCACCTGCGACTGAATCGCCTACTGTCTTTTTTAGGAAATTTGTGATGATTTGCCTACGTTACTTTTTTAGCTTTTGGTTTATGGAGGTTCACCGGGAGTGAATGCGATTTCGCATGAAACTTCAAGGTGAACCGCAGGCTGAAAAGGCTGCGGTTTTTGCTTTTCGGACCTTTTTTGACCCAATTTTTGTTCTCATCACTATGGCTTTCATTTGCGGTTACTTTTTTAGCGTTTTCTTTTTCTGGTTCCAGTTTGGTACCGGGTAAGAGGATGCTGCCCATGCTCCTACAAGCCCGGACCTGAAGCAGGTTTGGGCTTTTTTATTGATTTAGATTCGACTGCGATCGCCCCTTTACCCCCATTCTCGACGGCGATACCTGATTCAACGGTTCCAGCACTATTCTGATCCATTACTTCACGGAGAAATCCCATGCAAAACGCCAAACTGGCCACGAAAACCAATGCCCAAGCGACCTCGGTGATTACCCTAAATCGCACCACCACCGTCGGTGGCAAAGAACTACTCATTGTCGGTGGCCCCTGTGCGGTCGAGAGCCAACCGCAGATGGATGCCATTGCTCAACACCTCAAGGGCACGATCCAAGCAATGCGGGGCGGGGCCTACAAACCTCGCACCTCTCCTTACTCGTTCCAAGGTTTAGGCGATGAGGGTTTGGCGATTCTTGACTCGGTGCGCCGTCGCTATCAAATTCCCGTGATTACGGAAGTGATGGCGATCGCCCAGATTGACATCATTGCTGCCCATGCGGATGTCTTGCAAATTGGCAGTCGCAACATGCAGAATTTTGATCTGCTGAAGGCGGTGGGAGCAGTGAATAAGCCCGTGGTGCTGAAGCGGGGGCTATCCGCCACCATTGAGGAATTTGTCATGGCTGCGGAATATATTTTGGCCCACGGCAATCCCCATGTGATTCTCTGTGAGCGGGGCATCCGCAGTTTCGATTCCTACACCCGCAATGTGTTGGATTTGGGGGCTGTGGCAGCTCTAAAGCACATTACCCATTTGCCCATCCTGGTTGATCCCAGCCATGCCACTGGCAAACGAGAACTGGTGGCGGATCTGGCGAGGGCGGCGATCGCTTGTGGGGCCGATGGTCTGATGATTGAGTGCCACCCGGTACCAGAGGAGTCCGTTTCCGATGCCCGTCAAGCCTTGTCGCTGGAGGCGATGGTGGAATTAGTGGATAGCCTCAAGCCGATTGCGGCAGCGGTGGGACGGTCTATTGCAACACCGATTCCTTATCCTGAATTGGCGATCGCCTAGGACCGATTGCCAGTAGCAAGTGTAGGGTGCGTGACAACGCACCTGCTATGTATTTTTGCTATGTATTCTTGCAGTGGGAAGGGAGTAGCACCAGTAGGCTCGGCAGATCCCTAATCATCTGTTTTATCATCTTTATCATCGACATTTGACCCATGGGGGGCTACAGATTCAGTATCCCCTCCCTGGGTCATCTGTTTGAGGGACTGAAACCGCTGAGACTGGGTAACTCGCTGTAAAACCTGGGTAACTCGCTGTAAAACGTGCTTCACATATCCCATAAACGCTGGGCGCACATCGGTGGATCGATAGCCCAAATGGGGTAAGGGTGAATTCTTGGCAAAAATCACAAACACCGAGTTGGCAAACACAGGCTTTAGACGTTTGAGCAATACTTCCAGCAGCAATCGCCCCACATAAAAGTCATCCACACCTTTATGAATAATCACCCAGTCGTAAGGGTGATGACCTAGGGTATTATCTACATAATTAATCGTTAAGTCAATTGTACTATTTTTGAATTCGGGGATGTAGTCGGCAAAGGGTAAGCGGAAGGCGTTGGGGGCAAATAGGAGTTGGTGGGGCTGGAGGTGTTGCTTGAGGAAGGCGATCGCTTCAAACCACGGTTCCGAATCAATCGGACTTTTGATCATCTCCACATCAGGGCGGGAATCCACGGGGAAAATTTGCACTAAACTCATCGCTACTCCTACCTGCCGCTTATCCTCGCTACCCGGTCGGGCAATATTGAGGGCAACGGTTTGGTCAACCTGGAAAGATAGACGGGTAAAGGCTTGGTCCATGGTCTCCGGGCACTTGGGAATCTTGCACCGGAACATCGCCCCATAGGCATCTCGATGCAGAGGGGTGAGCTTAATCCGGGTGCCATCGGCTTGCACGGACAAACTTTGTAACACCTCAGAGGTTGTAGAATTGAGAATTCTAAATTCACAGGCAAGGTCATCTTCCCGGTTCAACTTAAAATCAAGGGTCGAGACATTGCGAGGACCAGTCCAGCGAAACGGTTCATTCCGCTCTAACCCTTCCAGGCGGTGCCAGCCGTTACCGGGAATGGCCTTGTCAAACGTAAAAATAAGGCGATTGGGTGCAGGTTCAACCCCATGGGCGGCTCTAAAACAAGCTTCATAATGGTGTTCTAGGAGCGATCGCACCATCCCCCCATCCAGTTGGGGCTGGGGCTTGGGATCAACCATCGTCGCGACCGCTGCTGATTCACCCTGCCCATGGGCCAGGTCATGGGCACTCAAGGATTGGGGGACCAGGGAACCATACTGAGCCTGCAAGTCCGCCACCATCTCATCATACTGCTGGGCAAATAGGGACTGGGCGTAATCATATATTTCTAGATCAAGCTGATTACACTCAGCGATCGCATCAATCACATCTTGGGATAAATTTTCCCGCCGTAGCTTTTTACTGCCCACCATCAATCGCTGAATTTCATCCGGTGGGGGCCAACCAAACCGATAGCCGAGAACACCGACCGATTCCCAAAACCGCTCCGTAATGCCCACCCAGGCAAATTCCTGAAGATTTTTCTTGGCTATCTCTAACCATAACGAGTCCGTTGCCGGAACCTTGAGATCCTGAATCTCCCGTCCCGCAATCATAATGGTTTGGGCATTTACCACCCCATTCACATCTGGATCACGGACATAATCTTTGAGGGACAGCGTCCGGGCTTTTTCCTGCACCTTCTTCGCACGGGGATGCATAATGATACAGGTTTTCATGAACTCGTAAGCCGAAATCACCCGCTCAATCGGGTCACGAAACATGGTGATAAAGACAGGAGTTTTGGGAATTAACTCACTCACACTGTAGGGAAAATGACCCCGAAAGAGTTGATAGGGAAGCAAATCCTCCTTCGCCATGACTTTAAGTTCACGCCAGTATGGAGTAGGACAAATGCGATCGTGATCAAACCGCGACTCCAAAATAGCGCTCATGGTCGTCCCAGCCGTTTTGGGAATATGGACAAAACACACCTGCTGATCATCTTGTAAGCAGTACTGGCCCGCCCGATCACTCGTCATTGCTTTAACCACTTATCACCCACTACCTAAATCTCAACCCAAATATTGCCCTCTTCCACCTTTGTTGGGAAGATAGTCAGACTTTTTTGCGATCCCATCATGCCCATTAATTTACCCACACCAGGAGGAAAGGGGGTCCAGTCTTTGACCTCACCCGATTGCAAATCAAAGACACTCCGGTGCCAAGGACACACAATTGCCCCATCCACAATCTTGCCCTTCTTCATGGATAATTTTAGGTGAGGACAAGCGTTATTGACGGCGTGGATCGTACCCTCATGCTTTAGTACCAGCACCTTGGTCCCATCTACTGTAACCACTTGACGTTGTCCTTCAGCCAAATCAACCTCAGCGAGCACCTTGGTCCAACCCATATCTCCTTCTCACCCCATTTTTATAGCCATGCTGAAATGATTGTACCGCTGTTGTGCCCTTACTTTAGTTCCTTTCCGGTAAACTAGGCGGGATTATTCCGTATCACCCCCGACGACCACCCCCCGGATACGGAGGCTGGGACCGCCACAGCCGACTGCTAAACCGCTTTGTCCCCCTTTGCCACAGCCGCCTGACTCATCCCAATAAAAATCATCGCCGATGGCTTCGATATCTGCCAGGGTGGTAAAAACATTGCCGGATAGGGTGACATCCCGCACCGATTCGGCCCGTTGACCGTTCCGAATCATCCAGGCTTCCCCAGCGGTAAAGGTGAACATTTCACCATTGGTCATGCCTCCCAACCAGTTCCGGGCGTAAACCCCTGCTTCGATGCCCTGAAACAGCTCCGCCACAGGGGTATTGCCCCGCTCAATCCAGGTATTCGTCATCCGCACGATAGGGGGATAGTGGTAGTTCAAACAACGGGCATTGCCTGTGGGGGCTTCATTCAGCTTGCCTGCGGTTTCGCGGGAGTGGAGGCGACCCACCAATACCCCATCGTGAATCAATTGGGTGGTGCTGGCCGGAACTCCTTCGTCGTCATAGGCATAACTGCCTCGATGACCTACTGGCGCGGCCCCGTCAAAAATTTGGAGATCGGGAGGACCAAAGGTGCGTCCTAAAGTCATCACGGTGAGTAAGTCGGGATTTTCGTAGGCCATATCGGCTTCAGAGAGGTGGCCAAAGGCTTCGTGGACGAATAGCCCGGTCAAAATTGGATCAATGACTACGGTGTAGGTGCCGCCTTTAACGGGGGGGAGGGTCAACGCATCGACTGCCCGTTGGGCAGCGGCCATCACTGGGGCATGGAGTTGTTCTAAGGCTTCGTAGCCGTTGCGGGAGCCGATGGTTTCCCGACCTGTTTGAACGGTGGCTCCATTGCGGGCGGTGGCGGCAAAGCGCATTTCCATGTCTGTCCACGCTTGTTCAATGAGGGTGCCATCACTGGTGGCGAGGATGGTGCGCTGGTGGCTGTCACTGTAGTGGACGGAGGTGGTGGTGATGCGATCGCTCACACTCCGTAACAATTCGGCATAATGGCTACACAGGGCTTTTTTCTGGGCCAGGGGAACGGTGCGGGGATCGGTTCCCACCACTTGAATGGTTTGTTGATCCTGGATGGGGGTAACGGGGGCCAAACAGGTGGTTTCGTCTCCTACCCGTTTTGCCGCAGCGATCGCCGCCTCCACATGATCCCGCAACCCTTCAAGGCTATCAAAGCTGGCAAAACCCCAACCACCTCGCTGACAGGCCCGGACATGACCTCCAATGGCCATGCCTTCACTCAGGGTTTCGATGCGATCGCCCCGCAATAGAATAGAACACTCTTCGCCCTCTTCCAATCGAATCGCCAAATAATCAACATTACAGCGAAATTGTCTAATCACATCAGCCAGCCAGTTCGGTGCATCAGCAAACACATTGGACATAGGAAATACCTAAAACAGATGAACCATTACTTAAACGATACAAAACGGGGGGCTGCGTCCACAGCGTCTTCATGGTACTTTAGTTGCAAGCTAGTGCCTAAGCTTCGATGGCAGGAGGTGCAGGGCTTGCATAGCCCTATAGTCCGTATTACTGATCTCTACTGATGATCTCTAAAGTTAAGTTTATCCATTGTCTGGGTACCCTGACAGTAGAGGCTGTGCAATAGAGTCGTCCGAAAATTGAGGTGGAGTACCCGCGCAGCGGGTACTCCACCCCAATTTTCGGACAGGTCTAATAAATTCCGGTTCATATCTGCTGCCATTTAAGTTTCATCTCTAAGTGCTATTTAAGATTTCATAAGTCAAGATTTATAAAAGATTTAGAGTTTGCCTATCCGATCGACTAGAGAACCACTAGAGCTAGTGTGATCACAAAAACTGAACGAATTGGGAGCATAGCTTATAATTCAAGCAAGTATTGCCTTTGCTGGCGTTGAACCATAGTCTGTGTTGGCAGTCTGTGTTGGAATGGGAAAGTAGGACAGAATCACTACTTAACAGGTAGGAAAGTCTTCATATTTTCCCTTACATCCGACCCAGGGCTGTAAACCATGACCAAGTGCCTCAATAGATGTACGGATTTTTCCGTTTATCCCTGAACCAACTATATGCCTATAGATCGATATCCTTTGTTTAGGCTTTCGTTGACTATCTAAAGTATGATTTATGATTCACGGTGCATCTCGCTTGAATCAATTTTTTCCCTACATTAGATTGCCATGTCCGTTTATACTGTCCCCCATTTTTATATCTGCCCCAGCAATAGTAATGGAATTGAGCACCAGATAGTGGTTGGTCAAAGACTAAGGGGTAAAATGATTAATGCCAATCTGTTGGGATTGTTGCTTGCCATATGTTCTAATCCAGTCTTATGGTTGCAAGCCGCCATTAGCTTAAACACTATCCCTATATGGATTAACCCCCAAATGTTGGGCGATCGCCCCGGTCTCCAACTCCTTTTAGTTTCCTAGTAGGAGGGCCACTCAATGACTGCTAATTCCAATTCCACCCGTCGTCAGGATACGGCAGCATCCACACCTCCAGCCAATCCGAATATTGGTCGGGTTTTGGTCGATCGCTACATCCTAGGGGAACAGCTAGGCCAAGGGTCCATGGGACAGGTGTATGCCGCTAAGGATAAAAAGTTCAAATTTGGGGATGACAAAGGCTTGGCGATTAAGTTCCTAGCCCAGTCCTTAATGAACGATCGGATGAAGGAACGCTTTGAACTTGAAGCTAACATCTGTGCTGAGTTGGGACGGCGTAGTATCCATATCATTCGAGTCATTGACCACGGGGTTGATGAATTTCAGACTCCCTTTTATGTGATGGATTACTTAGAAGGCCATAGTTTGAATGATGTTATTCGTGAAAATCCCCTGCCTATTCCCCGATTTCTCAACTTTTGTCGCCAAATTTGTTTAGGGTTACAGAAAGCCCACCAAGGCATTGAGGTGAATGGCGAAATCTGTCCCATTATTCACCGAGATATTAAACCCAGCAATATCTTTATTACCTCCGATGAAACTTTAGGTGAGCTAGTCAAAATTCTGGACTTTGGCATTGCTAAAACCCTCCAGGATGATACTGAAAATTCTCAGACTAAGTGTTTCATGGGAACTCTGGCTTATTCCTCCCCAGAACAAATGGAAGGGCGGGATTTAGACCATCGTTCCGATATCTATAGCCTTGGCATTATGCTGTTTCAAATGCTGACGGGGAAGATGCCGCTCAATGCGGATACGCGCACTTTTGGGGGATGGTATCAGGCCCATCGGGAAAAATCCCCTCGCTTGCTTAGGGATGCGAATCCCGGCATCAAGGTGCCTAAATTGTTGGAAAGCTTAATTATGAGTTGTCTGGAAAAAGAACCAGATAACCGTCCCCAAAATGTAGCAGACATTATTACTGAACTTGCTCCCCTATGGAAGCGATTTCGGCAGGCCGAGGATATTGGTGGACGCATTCAGGGACTATTACGAAATGTTCCGGTGCAACCTGGCAGACATGAGGCCCAAACTCAGCCAGAAACCTCTATTCCTGGTAGTTCTTCTGAACGATTTCATCAGACAAGAGCGACGAGTCGCCGTCCGGGAACCATATTATCGCCGGACGAAATTTGTCACTTGGCCCAATGGCCCAATCATATGCCCCCGGCAGAGATTGTCTTCCCGAAAATATTGGAAACCAGTGAGCGATCGCTCGCTACATTATGGGCCATGTTACCGCAAGCCACCATTGATGGATTGCGGTATTGTCTACCCTATAACCAATATCTATTTACCCCTTCCCCTTATCCGGTTCTCCTGTGGCTAACGGTGCTCTATGCGACGACTGAGAATAAGCCTAAGTGGCTCCCTTGCTATTTGGATTTAAAGCAATCCTCTGGTCAGGATATGCTAAAACTTTTGGTTCAGTCTAAAGAGTATCGCATCCTCTTTTTTCCGTTGGAATCCCCCCAACGTTGTGCCTTGGTTCAAACCTTAAGTATTACTGAGCCAGCACCCGATCGCTATGGCTTTGTAGCCGCATCTAACACCACCTATGCTGATAAGATTGAAGCTCAGGCTAAAAAGTTAGATGAGTTTGCAGTGATGAGTCACATGCTCCCCCAAACTCCACCGGAGATGATTAAGTTTAGTAAAAGTGAATTGAAGAAAGAGTTGGAAAAACTGAAGCCGATTATTGAGCAAAAGTTGGAAGCTATTCCTTTTTTGAGCTGAAACCAGTAAAGAATGAGGCACAAAGAACCAGGAATTGGGAACGAGGAACGGAGGATCTGTAACATTGGGGTCAAACTTCCACTGTTGTGCAAGTCAGGATTGTTTAAAATGGTTCAGAGAAATACTGTAACGAAACGGATGCACTCCGTTGGAAAAGGTGGGGCTAGGCTGGGATTATGGTGGACTCATTGCGCGATCGCTACCTTACATTTATCGATCAAACTATTACTGATACGCTCAAGGGTAAATTTCGATCAAAACAGCAGGTATACAAGGCCCTAGCGTCCCAATTGGCAATGGGCACGAGCGAAATGTTTGAGCGCTGCTTATTAGAGACAACGGATATCCTGGAGCAGCAATCCCAGCAGGAAACAGATGAGCTAAAGCAGGCCAAGTTAACCCGCAAACTCCGGGCGATTAAAACCCTACAGGGAGCCTGGGAGGATTGGCAAAAGCAACACCAGGCCAAAAGTGCCTCCACTAGCGCAGTGCGGCAAATTCTCCAAGCGGAGCCAACGGAACGTCTTACTGTATTCATTCAAGTGGTGGACATTAACCGGGGTAACACCTTCAACCGTGCTCACCTACAACAGTTGGCAACAGAGCTGGTAACGGTGGCTCAACAGCCATCCCCAGAGTTAGCCGAAGACCTAGCCCAAGAGCTACAGGAGTTTGCCCAGGGGATCAACCAAGGCATTCGGGCTTACCTAGAGCTAGAGGATCATCTGATTAGTTGGCTCTACGAGAGTCAGCGTCAGATCGGCTTTGGTGCCGCTACCGAGCGCCCTGGACCTTGGAAAACCTGGGCGAAGCACAGCACTAGTACCCTTGCCAAGGTTTTGTTTGCAGCCCAAGCCCAAGGCCAATCGGCTCAGGTTTTAGTGGAACAATGCCCCCAAGTCACCGTGGCACAATGGGTAGAATTGACGATTCTATTACAGGGATTACAGCGGGGTTTGGTGGCTTGGTTTGATGCTCAACCCTACAATCTCCAAGCAGGGCAAAACCTAGCAGGTATGACCTTTTGGTCTTTTATTGTGTTGTGGGGAGAATTGAGCGCAGTGTGCGGACAGGCAACGGCATGGGGGGAAGGCCATGGCCACCGTTTGGCCCGTCTTTGTTTTGCCATCACCCTCCAAGTGCTGCGTTGTTTTGCCCAGCGGGATAATTTTCCTTTATACGGAGGGGTTCTCACTGCGTTTTCTAAGGAAGGATTTCAAGCGGCGATGGCCTATTTGGATCAACCCTTGCAAGCGGTGAGCCAAATCCAGGAAAAGGCGCGAATTCTTACCGTGTTGGGCTATTCCCAACAATGGCTGAGTCAATTCCAAAAGGCTATGAGTCTGCATATGGAAGCCCTGTCGTTGGCCCAAGAAGTGGGCGATCGCTACTGTGAAGTGGCTAATCTCAACCATTTAGCCCGACTGGCATTGCATCAAGCTGATTATAGCCATGCGATTAATCTGGCCCAACGGGGGCTGATAGTGGCTCGAAATAGTGGCGATCGCCAAGGGGAAGCGATCGCCCTCGCCACCGTCGGCTATGGCGAAGTCATGCAAATTCGCCGCCAAGAAGCGGTCACCTCGGAACAGTTGGAACTACCCCTTAACTATCTTAATCGGGGCAAGACCCTAGCCGAAAAGCTCAAAGACTTATCCAGCTTAGCGTTTTGTCATGTGGGGCTTGGGGCAGCGTATCTGGCCTTACAAGAATTTCAACCCGCCCAGGCCAGTCTAGAAACAGCGCTGCCAATGATTCAACAATTGGGAGATGGCGATCTCCGGGCCATCAGCTACCATTTTCTAGGGGAAATCTATTACCAGTTGCAACAAATGGAAGCGGCTGTCATCACCACCTGTTTAGCCATGTACTGGTTGTATGAACGGGGAAATGTCGCTTGGCAACAGGCGGCGGCGCTCACCACGATTTTGCAAGGTCAACTGGGAGCCGAGCAGTGGACAAAAATTTTACAAACCCATCGCTCTAAACTGCTCTCACAGATTGGCCAAGATGGCATCGATTTTCTCCCCCAATTGATAACGCAGTACCGTTCTCCATAGTCGCTTGAGGGTTTGGGGCAACACTGGATTCGGTGGCGATCGCCTCTAAGGGAGCGATCGCCTCTTGCCAGTCCGTTGCAATAGTCTGCCAAGTTTCCAGGGGATTAACCAAAGTGGCGATCGCTATATTACTTAATCGCTCCAGACTGGAAACGAATTTTGAGAAAATCATCTTCAATCTTGGCACCTGCAGGCTGCAATGCGGCCAACGCTTGGGGTAACACTAAGTTACGACGATGATTGCCAATCCGAATATTTAACTCATCACCCGTTTTGCTCAGCTCAATCTTATCCTTGGGAATGCCGGGAAGGTAGACCTCAAGACTATATTGGTGATCATTTTGTACTACCCGTAAAGTCGTTTCTTGGTAGTAAACTTGGGCTGGATCTTCGTCGGCATATAGGGTTTCCTTCAAGCGATCCAATGCCGCCATGCCACACAATTCTTCGGAAAACAACGGCACTTCTTTGACGGGAAGGGGATGAAAGTTTTCGTGAATTTCTTGGCGGTATTGCTGCTGATTCTGTTTCCAGCGCTCGAAAAATGGATCGCTGACGCTCTCCGGGATAATTCGGTTGGCGACCACCATATCAGTGGCCACGTTGTACAAGCTGAGGTAGGCGTGGGCACGGAGGGATTCTTTGATCACCATTTTTTCCGGATTCGTTACTAACCGCACCGACGTTTTAGTGTTATCCACCAAGACCTTTTCTAGAGCTTCAATTTGTTCGTAAAATTCATAGGGGGCATCCATGACCTCGGTGGTGGGCAGGGAGAATCCGGCGATCGGGCGAAATAGGGGTTCCACCAAGGGGCGCAAGGCCACCGACATGGCTTGCAGAGGCTTATAGAAGCGGCGCATATACCACCCGGCTACTTCTGGCAAACTTAGCAGCCGTAGAGCCGTCCCCGTGGGAGCTGAGTCAATAATTAGCACATCAAAATCGCCTTCGTCGTAATGCCGTTTCATCCGCACTAGACTAAAAATCTCATCCATTCCTGGCAAAATCGCCAGTTCTTCCGCTTCGACCCCCTCTAAGCCACGGGCTTGCAAAACCTGGGTGATGTAGCGTTTGACGGCTCCCCAGTTGCCTTCCAACTCCATCAATGCATCTAATTCAGCTCCCCACAGATTAGGGCGCACGACCTTAGGGGCATGTTCCAGTTCCATATCAAAACTGTCTGCTAGAGAGTGGGCGGGGTCCGTACTCAGCACTAGTGTCTTGTGTCCGAGTTCCGCACAACGTAGCCCTGTGGCTGCTGCAACTGACGTTTTGCCAACGCCACCTTTGCCTGTCATCAAAATTACCCGCATGGATACCTAGTCCCAACTTAAACTTAACTCTTAAAATTGTTGCGATCGCTTCACACACTCTATCTAATGTATCTAGTTTTTGGCGCAGTAGGTGAGATGTTTATGGGAGGTCTTCACGTTCCATGGGTAAAGGTAAACCAAGAAGGGCAAAACCAGAGGATTTTCCCGTGTGTCAGGGCTGTGGCTGATTGACTGACAAAACTCAAACAGCCCTCACCCCAACCCCTCTCCCAGAGCGGGAGAGGGGCTTTCGACCCAAGAACCTGGTTTGAAGTCCCTTCTCCCCTT
>JAYKIC010000212.1:0-7855 GCA_035284985.1 Leptolyngbyaceae cyanobacterium | reverse complement strand
GATCGCCCATAGGCCGAAACATTGACGATCCCCACCCCATATTCTGCGGTGCTTAAGGCTTGCAGCATGGGTTCAGGGTAATTGTTAAAGTCCGTATTAGGGGCATTGAGAATGGGATTGGGATTTTGGCTAAATAAGGTATCCGCCAACAGGGTGACAGCCGCCGAATCTGGGCCAATCAGCTTGCGTTGGATGGGTTCGTCGGGCCAGCCAGCCCGGACTTCGGCCCAAGTGGTTTGGGTCAAAATAGCTGCCAAGGTCTCTAGGTCAACCCCTTTAACAAAAGTGGCATCGGGATTAACCACCAGCAGCAGCGCATCTTGACCAATGGCAAATTCCACCACATCCCGGCCATTTTGGCGACAGGTCGTCCGTTCTGTGGCGGTCATGGCACGGCTAATGGTGAGGGTATCTACCCCGTGCCCTTGGCAAAAGGTGGCTAAGGCTGTGTCCGTACCCATGGCCTTAACTTCCATCATGCCACTATAGCCTGCTTGGATAAATCGTTCATACAAGGCTTGGTTCAGGGGCAATAGTTCCGAGTCGGTGGCGATCGCAATATTCCCATACAATTCCAGGGCGTTTACGGGAGGGAGGGGTTGGGGCCGCACGGTTCCCTGGTTGCCAAAACCAGACTGCTGCCTAGAGGTTGATTGGGCAATTTCCTCCAAAATGGGGGCGACCATCGGACCAACGTCGTTTACCGTCTGGGTAAATTGTACGTATGGATCAGGGCGATCGCTATCATCGCCGCTGTTAGCGTCATCCCCTGGCAATACTCCGGTTATGGGTTGGCAAGCAATGGCACCAACCGCCAATAATCCCCAGCCCCACCACAAGATTTGTCGTTGCTTCATGATTCTTCTGGGTCATCCCTTAAGTCATCGGTTGGGGGCGGTATCATTTGAATTTTGGTCGGTGTACTGGTTGATGGCGAGGGTATCATCTGGATTTTGGTGGGTGGACTGGGGGTGGGAGCGGGAGAGGATGCCATTTGGGGTGGGGTGGGGCTGGTGACGGTGGGCTGAGTTTGGGTTGCCTCGGTGGCGGGGCCTGATGCTGACGGGGCGATGGCTGGGGGCGCTCCCCTCGTCATGGATGCGGCCCGGTTGATAAAGGCGGCTCTGGGCAGTTGGCTGGGGGCATCACAACTGACAATTAAATAGGCGCTGGCCCAAATGTCTGTGGGTTGCTGCACCGTTGAGTCCAATGCCTTGGCGATGGGATAGAGGGCGATCGCCGTTTGCCCTTTGATGGTGTCAATCAAACTAGCGAGTTGGACCGTTGCCGGATAGCTCAACAGGGCCAAGAGTTGATCCGACTCGAACTGCATATCTAATACCTCCCCACCATGGGCGGTTAATACTTGTTCAATCGTAGATCGGACGACGTTACAGGCTTGGGGAGTCATCAAGCGCCGACGGTTTTGGGTAAGACAACTGAGCCGCGCCGCCAAAAAAGAAAAGGACTCTTCCTGGTCTATTTGATAACTTTTCTGAATCCGGTCGTGCCATTCTTGTAAACTATGGGCTAACCACCCCAGTTCATCCGGTTGTTGCACCAGGGGCAACAAGGCTTTACGTTGGCGTGATAATATGGCTTGGGCCTCAGCGTTATCAATGACAGCGACATCCTGGGACGGTTTTTCTGCTGGTAACGGGGAGGACAGGGCGGTTTGAACCCGTTGTAAGTGAGTCGCCACGTTTGCCAGAAATTTAACTTTCTGTTGATAACGGTTAAGAGCCGGATTAGATTGGCGAAAACGTTTCAATAGGACTGTGTTCCCCAGGATTAATAGGGAAAATACCCAGATAATCGTGACATAACGGTAGAGATTCGCCCGATTATTGGCTTGTTGATAGGCCCGGTTCAGCATGGTTTCCAGGTCATCTGTATGCTGCTCAAGCGGTAGCAGTAACTGTTCGGTGTAGTTTTCTACATAGCCTTTGGTGGCCAGAATAATTTGGGCATGACGGTAGAATAGATGAATCGGGATGCGCTCTGAATCCACCTCCAGAACATTTTCCAGGTCAATTAATTTTTGGGCTAAGGCTTCAGTCTTGTCGGCCAAATCTTCATCTGCGCTGGCGTTATAGAGCAACACATTCCGAATGAGTTGGTTCAGGGTATTTTGCAGTTGAGTTAATTCTGGGGTAACAATCGATGGATCGGTTCTATCTGCTGATGGGGACACAGGGGTTGGGCGGGTTTGATTATTGGGCGATCGCTCCCCACGGGGCCGTACCAGCACTGAATCATTAAAAGATTCTTCTAGGCGTTCAGTCAGAAATGGAAGATAGCGGAGGGAGTTTTTCAGTTGGGCATTCTGGGTTTTAAACAGTTCACTCAGGTCTTCCTTTTGCTCAAGGGCCGTGCGTCGTTCGGCCAAAATTTGTTGGATATCTTGTTGTTCCCGTGTGCCTAAAAAATTGGGAATACTTTTTTCTAACTGGGTTTGTAAGGCTTTTTGATGGGCAATATTTTGAACAATCGGGTCATAGGACGTGAATAACTCATAACGAGATTTCAACACCTCCTGGTTGAACTGCTTTTCTAAGGAACGGAGGGTATGAATCCCATCTTGGTAGGTTTGGTAGGGGGCAAAAGATGGAGACCAACTGTTGATAATCAGAAGGACGGAAATGAGCAGAATCGGAAAGCCGAGGAAAACAGCTAGTAAAACTGGTCGCTGGTGAGCCATGAGCGATCGCCACTGCTGTTTAAAGTCCATCAGACGTGCCTCCTGAGTCATTGATCACTGATGTGTACTGATGTGTATGGATGGGTTATAGGGGATTTCCTTGGTATTCCCCTGTCAAACTTTGGAGAAATGTCAGCAGCAAATCCACGTCCTGATCGGGAATATCTACGCCCAGTTGGTACTGGCCCATGAGGCGGATGGCAGTATTCAGGGTGGCCACATTGCCATCATGAAAATAGGGGGAAGTCAACACAATGTTGCGTAAACTGGGTACTTTGAAGACGTGGCGATCCAGGTTGTTGCCTGTCACATTGTAGCGTCCCCAATCTGCCTTGGTAATGGGTGTCCCTCGGTCGGCAAAATAGTCGCCAAAAATGCCCAAGGTTTGAAACATATTGCCGCCAATGGCGACTCCTTGATGGCAAGTAACGCATCCATAGGATTTGAAGAGCGCATAGCCCTGTTTGGCATCTTCGGAAATAGCCGTTTTGTCTCCGCGCAAATATTGGTCAAAGGGGGCGTTGGGGGTGTAGAGCGATCGCTCAAACGTGGCAATGGCATCTTTAACCTGTGCCTCTGTAATTTGCCGAGTTTGGTAGACTTCCCGAAAGGCTTGGATATAATCTGGGTCTTGCTCTATCCGTTCAATCACTTGGGACCAAGTAAGCCCTCCCATGGTCGTGACCGATTGTAATGGTCCCCCCATCTGATCTTCTAGGGTATCCGCTCGCCCATCCCAGGATTGGCGAGAATGAAACCCGATATTAAAAACCGTAGGAGAGTTCGTGGCCAAAAGGTTGCCATTGATGCCTCTGGATACCACTAGGCGATCAGTGCCCCCCGTATCCAAGCCGTGGCAGGAGGCACAGGAGAGAGTGTAATCGCTGGATAAAAGGGGGTCATGAAAGAGGCGATCGCCCAGAGCCACCACCCGATCATCCAAATCCAGCGACAGGGGAATGGGCTGAATCGGTTCATCAATTTCCACGACAGGTTCGGCCATGGTTGCTGGTGTAGAAATCGGCACAGGCGTTTCCTGCCAGATCTGGCTAAAGGCTAACGCCACCAATATGGCCGTGAAAAAAACAATACATAAGGTTGCCCATTTTTGGAGATGCTGGGATGACCAAGGCTGAATGGATGGGGATGGACGCATAACAAATCAAAATTGTGACTGGCTAGGACAACACATTGAGTATAAGCTAGTCCCTCGACGGAGCCGACCCGACCCACCGATGAGATTAGGGTGTATCGGTCATTGGACTAGATATATTAGGCGATGCAGCCCTTTGTGACGGCGCAGCGGATGGGGGACCACTGGGGGACGAATTACTCGTGGCAGTCGTCGCTTCCCGAACAACCCCGCTAAGGAGATGGTACATGGCCATCCATGCCTCTTCTACCTCAAGGGTAAAGGTTTCCCCCAGGGTTTGTTCCAGCATGACTACCAGGGCATCCCCCACCACTTCATAGTGGTTATCTTGCACCCCCGCTTGGGCATAAACCCCACCCCAAGCTTGCACCATCGGTAATAGCTTATCCAAACTACTTAGCCCATTGACCAGGGTTTGGAGGGTGTTGCGAACCAATGCTTGATGGACAAGGGGATCGTCTCCCTTTAACATGGCATCAATCTCAGGGGCTAGGTGGCTGATCCGGTTATATAAAATCTCTGTGGCAATGGTGAGTTGCGGCAGCAATAGATTATGGGTTTTTTGTACAAGGTCTACTTGTTGAATAAACTGTCCAGTGCGAGTAAATACCATCCATCGTGGATGTGGCTCATCTTTCTTTTCCAGATAGAGGGGGGGACAGGGGACCAACATATAGCGCCCGGTGAGGCGATCGCGAATGGTTTTCGTCACCAAAATGCTATTGCTAGCGCCCCCCTTCGGATTGAGGGCCAGAGCCACCTCCACCGTCCGCCCCCACAACTTATACATGAACGTGGGCGACCCCACCACCCCCGCCACCACTGGTCCAGAATGGATGCCAATTTGCAGATCAATCTCTGCCGGAAAGCCCTCACTCCCTGTTTCTGAAATCCGCACCAGTTCCAAGGCAAAATTCACCGTGCGTTCCTGATGATCCAAAAAAGCTTGAGCAATGCCACAGGTGGCGATGTAGGTTTCATCAATGGTTAGTTGGGTCTCTAACCCGTAATACTGGGCCTTTTCCTCAAAGACCCGTACTAATCGATCAAACAACACCACAATCTTTTCGGAGGAATGGGTTTGGGTTAATGCCTGTAGCCCCGTAATCCGTACCACAATCAACGTGGCATGGGGGATGGCATCGGCAATCACCGGATCACCCTTGATAAATCGGGGGACCAGTGGTGCGGGTAACATATTATTCAACAAACGTTCATTGACGATATTTTTTTCAGCTACCAGGGCTTCTTGATGCTGAATCTCTTGCAATACCCCATAAAGGGCATGACCCAGCTCCCCCAGTTTGCTGTCCCGGCCAAAGTTAAGGTCCACGTCCCGTTGCCCCGACTGAATTTGGTGGGCGACATGCAATAACTTACGGATGGGGCGAAACAGGGACAAGGCCATAAAATTGGCAAACCAAGTGACCAGTAGAATTAAAATTACCCCCAGGATGCTCATGTAGAGTTGTAGGAGGGTGACGGGCCGAAACGCTTCTGACTGGTCGATTTCGGCCACAATCGCCCAATCTAAGCCACCCACCCGCAATGGGGCATAGGAACTCAGCACTGGAATGCCACGATAATCGCGCCCTAATTGGGTGCCAATGTCTCCGGCAAATGCTGCCGTAGTGGCCATGGTGTTGACTTCTTGCAATAAAATCGATGTGTTGAGGGTTTCGATTAGGGTTAGGGTTTGGGGGGTTTGCCCTAGACGCTTTAAGGTGTTGAGGTAGCTATCCCTGTCTTCTATTAATGGGCGAGCCGTGGATCGCATTAACAAGTCGTCCCCCACCACATAGATTTGCCCGGTTTGGCCTAGCCCTAGTTCTGCCCATGCTTGATTGCCCGTGAGGATAGTGTTGATGCGATCCTTGGGTAGCTGCACGGCAATGATGCCGACAATGTGGGGACCGTTATAAATGGGAGCGGCAACAAAGGCGGTCGGCTCTAGCTGATTGGGGACGTAGGGTTTGTAGTCTACTACTTTGACAAAATTCCGGCCCGGATCATTGCGGACTAGGTTGACCACATCGGCCAGGTTGCTGCGGCGATAGGGACCCCGATCCAGGTTGGTGCCAAAGTCAGGTCGTTTGTAAGCGGAATAGACGACTTCTCCGGTGTCGAAGTTAATCAGATAAAGATCGTCATAGCCAAATTCTGTGATGATGTGGTGCAACCGTTGGTGGTAAAGGCTGTGGGTTCTGCTGTATTGGCTACCATCGTTGGCATCGTCTAGGGTGGCAAGGCTAGCGGTGTTGTTTCGCACCGTGTAATGGTACTGAAGATATTGACCTGCTTGGGTTACAGGGCGATAGTTGGCGACGATGTAGGTGCCGGATGAACGTTGGGCTAAGGTGGGCACAAATTGTTGGGTGTAGTAATCTTCGATCGCTTCAATCCAATCGTCGGCGATCGCCTGATTTTGTAAATCGCGGTAGTCAGCGTTTAGCTTTACCATCGCATCCACCACCATCTGATTTTCGCTCAGGGTAGCTACATGGCCTTGCACATCATCCAAATACGTTTCCAATTGTTCCGCTTTCGACACCCGGATACTGGTCAAACTGGCAACCACCTCTTGTTGAAAGGCCCGTTGAAATTGCTGTAACGTCAGTAGCCCTCCCGTCAAGAGCACCACCAAATTAACCCCGACGAGAAGGGCAATGAGCCTTGATTTAATACTAAGCTGCCCCCAGATTGTCATGTTCTTTGCCTCCAGGCTCGACCATTCCTCGCATAGTTAGCATAGAGGGAAGGGGGGGAATCTGAACCCTCCTCATGGGTTTGTTTGACGGATTGTAAAATTTTCTTTCGTTCTTCAATTAAGAGTAGAATATCGGCGGCAAATTTCGGGTTACTGGGAATGTGGGCATCCCCTTGAATTAACTGGCGAATGGTTTCCACTGGAATGACGATGACTTGGGTATCCTCCTGGGCTACCACCGTAACTGGGCTGACATCCCCCGGAAAGAGGGACATTTCCCCAAATACCCCCCCCCGCAGCACTAACCCCAGATCATATGCTTTGCCATTTTGATCCAAGGTTGAACTGGAAACACTCCCGGAAAATACCAAATATAAGCCAGCGTCAGGATAGCCCTCTTGGACAATGACTTCCCCTAGCCCATATTGTTTGAGTTGAACGGTCTGGGTCAGGTGTTCTAGCTCTGCCGGACTCAAGGCAACAAGGTAAGGTAAGGATGCCAGCATATTCGCAATGGCAAAACGGTAATCTTTGGCGCGGCGGGGGACTTCTTCTGGCAACCCTCTGGGGGTGTCAATGCCATATTCAAGGGCGACTGGATAGGGTAAGGTTAGCCCTTCCCGTTTGGCTAAGTAGTACAACCGGGCTGAAATCACGTTGCGAGCGGAACTGATGCCAAAATGGCTGCTGTCGGCCTGCATCCGGAACCAGATGTCGTAGTTAATGCCGATTTCATCATAGGACTGGATGACTGGGTATACGGTGGGATGGGTTAATTCTTGGTCCAAGCCATTGCCTAATTCCCCTAACACTGACAACACTTTGAATGGGGGGTCGTCGTAGGAAAAGCGACAGGTAATGTGCATCCATTGGCCATCGCGATCTGCATGGCCAAAATTTTCGATGTTTGCCTTGGCTAGGGTGCCGTTGGGGATGGTGATGTGTTTGTCCATGCCCCGATGCCTTAATGTGACCGATCGCCAATTTTGGTCTATCACTACCCCCTCAATCCCATCAAAGGAAATGTAGTCGCCGACTTCAAAGGGTTTAGACAACAACACCAAAAATCCTGACATTAAGTCACTGAGGGTATCTTGTAATGCTACTGCAATCACAATGGACCCGACCCCGGCTGCGGTGGCAAGTCCGCTCAGGTCAATTTGCCAGACTCCCCCTAGAATGCGATAGCAGACGAGCAACACTACGAGTGCCCGTAGCACTTGGAAAAATAGATTGGGGACTCGAATGCGGAGTGACCCTGTTTGGATGGATGGGGTTAGGAGGGCGTTGATTA
>JAYKIC010000211.1:0-4590 GCA_035284985.1 Leptolyngbyaceae cyanobacterium | reverse complement strand
CCACTGGCAATGATCGGGGTGTGAGGGGCTAGTTGGGCGATCGCCACGGTCCACACCCAACCATTATGGCCTGTGAGGGTATCCATTAGGGTGTAAGTAGACAGATCCCATAAACAGACGGTTTTATCATTGCTGCCTGCTACCAGGATCGTACCATCAGGGCTAATGGCGATCGCGTTAATGGCCTGTTGTTGACCTTGGATGGTGTGGATTAATTGGCCCGTTTTCGCCTCCCAAATCCGGATAGTATGGTCGGCGCTGCTGCTGATGACTCGCTGACCATTGGGGCTAATAGCCACACTCAACACTTCACCGGTATGGCCCTTCAGGCAATGGAAACATTGGCCTGTGGCTAAATTCCACAAGCGAATTGTGCGATCGCGGCTACCACTGGCCACATAACGTCCCAGGGGATCAAGGGCCAGGGAAACCACCCAATGCTGATGCCCCGTTAAACGTTGAACTTCCGTGCCCGATTGGGTGTCCCAGAAGCGAATCGTTTTGTCTTGCCCTGCGGATAGTAGGGTTTGGCCATCGGCCATAAAGACAACGGTTCGCACCCAATCACTATGGCCCTGTAATTCTTTCAGGGGAGACCCGGAATACGCTTCCCACAGCCGAATGCTTTTGTCGTTGCTCCCACTGGCGACCGTTTGGGTATCGGGGCTAATGGCGATCGCCCGCACCCAGGTACTGTGCCCGGTTAGGGTATGCAGGAGTTCCCCCGTTCGGGTAGACCACAACCGCACCGTTTTATCCCCACTGCCACTGGCCAGCAGCTGACCATCCTGGCTGAGGGCCACAGCTCGCACCCAGGCATCATGCTGGGTCAAGGTCTGGCGACAGGACCAAGCCGAGCTAGGGGTGGGATCGGCAACTTCCGGCAATCCTTCGGATGCGTCGGTGTCTGGCAAACCAAGGGAACTGACCGTGGGCGAACTCATAAAGGGGATAAAGGTGGGGCGATCGCTCAGTTGGGATAACCCACCATTGAGGGCTTCGAGGGCTTCATTGGCAGAACTATAGCGATCGCGCACCAACCGCATAACTAAGGTATCAAGCACTTGCCCCAATTCTTGACTGACCGGATGTTTCTGATGAGTTCGCCACTGCCAGCGATCTTCATCCATGTCATAGAGATGGGTGGGATGTTTTTGGGTCAGCAGGTGTAGACAGGTTACCCCCAGACTATACAGATCACTAGAGAAAGTGGCCCGTCCCCGCAATTGCTCCGGTGGGGCATAGTCCCGACTGCCAATCTGGGTACCCGCCATAAACAAATTACTCAGGCGAGTAAACTTAGCCGATTCAAAGTCCACTAAGCACAAACGGGCCTGAACGGGATCGGAGGGCGGATTCGGATTATTCCCATGGGTCATCTCCCGGCTAGGCTGGGCGTAGACTAAGTTTTCAGGCGTAATATTGCGATGGATAATCTGCTGAGCATGAATAAATTGAAGAATGGGGAGACAATCGTTCAAAACTTGCCGAATTTGGTCTTCACTAAACGCGCCATGGGTCTTAAGTAGCCCCCCTAAGCTAATGCCTTCAATATGAGATTGAATCAAATAATAATGCTTGTGGTCAATAAAATGGGCCAAAAGGGAGGGAATCTGGGGATGGTGGCCTAATTCCTCTAGGCGCATGGCCTCTTGATGAAAGAGATCAATGGCTTCTTCGCTATCTTTGCCGCGATCGCCCTCCATGGGGGTTTGTTTGATAATACAGCGAGTTTTGGAGGGTTTATGTTCGTCCACCGCCAAGAGGGTGCGACTGTAAAACCCTTCTCCCAGGGATTTAATCGCCCGATAGCGATCGCCCAGCAGCAATTTCGCCCCGCAGTTTGAACAAAATTTCGCGGTTGAAGGATTAGGGGTTTTTTGGTCCATGGGGTCTGGACAATTCGGATTAAGACAATAGCTCATGTAGCCACCACATGCAACGCTTGGATTGGTTTCTAGTCTGGCATACACCCTCTGGCCTTGTCTGCTGTCTTTACGATTGTTGGGCTAGCAAAAATCATATCGCGGAGATTTATTGATGATGCCATCGCCGATCGGACCTAAACCCGATCGGACCTAAAATAACCAGGCCCAACCGAGTAACAGCAGGGTGGTGATCCCAAGGGCGATCGCCACAAACTGATTATCTTGCGTGTCAATTTGGCTCCAATCAATGGGCGTTAATGCTTCCGGTTCCGGTTTTGGTTTACGCTTCCGCACCTTTGGCTGGGGATAGCCGCTGAGGGTAGGGGCACTAAAATCAGCGTCCCCAATTTGGGTCAAGTCAGGAATTTTACTATTGCACTCTGGATTCGTTTTCAGTTTGGGTGCTTTGAGGATGTAGAGCAACCGCTTCCCCTGTTGGGCCGTTTCAGCATGGGGATGCTTGGCTAACTGGGCGCAGAGGGCGATCGCATCATCATACCGACCCGCCGCATCTTGGGCCATCACTAACCAAATACCCACATCTCCACCCAATATGGACGTATTGGGGAGAAGGGACATTGCCTTTTCCAGCATGGAAATGGCTTGACGGTATTGCCCTGATTCAAAGGCAGCTTTTCCTGCTTGGTAGAACGTTTTAGCCATCTCCTTAGGGGCATCAAGAGCGGGCTGATTAAGACTGTTGGCAAAATTATTACTCATAATTATACAACCCTAAAATCATTAACATCATTAAAGCTTTATGTTGTACTTCATCTCAATTTTATAGCGCACTACACTGTAAACTGAAATCGACACCAACGCTACCAACGTTATAGCCGCTTACGTTGTAAATCGGTGGCCAAGTCCGTCAGCACTCCCTCTCGGTTCATCTTGTCTGCGATCGCCGCCATAATTGTACTGACCCCATCCGGTCCCCAGGTACAGCCCTGCTGGAGATAAATCTGGGTGGCTTTGCCAACCCGATAGGAACCATAACCAGCCAGAGTACCTTGGGCGATCGCGGCTCCAGCAAAGGCCGTGATGCCCCCTAAGGGTGCGGTGAGAATAGCGGCGCTTTTGCCCAGCCCCCAAAAGAGGCTGGTGCCGAGTTCTCCTAGGGCTAGACCAGCAGAGCTGAAGGCGATCGCTTGCCATAGCTGCCCCGCTTCATGGCCAGTCATGGGCAAGCCGTACAACCGAGCCAGGGAGCGAATCATAATTAAATCCACCGTCATGCCCCCCACAATATCGGCCACCGCCACGGGATTAGCCGCAACTAGCACACTCTTCCATTGAGCAAATTGCCACACCAGTGCATCCGCTTGTTGACGATGGGACTCTACCGCCGTTGTCGCCATGGCAATTTCGGCAGTTTGGCTATCCCGCAGAGCGTTTTGCACAATTAACCACCAACCATCATCCTGCAACATTTGCTGGAGCCGCTGAACTAAGGGTTGGACTTGGGCAGGCTGTTTTTCCCATTCAGGGCTGATACGACCATCGGGCCATTCTAGGCGCACTTGCACCGGATCGGGGGCGGCGGCCACTGATACCACATTTGCAGCGGTTAACGGCGAATTTTTTGGGGAGTTGGGGGATGGGATCAATGGGGCAGAAGCCGATGGGGGTGAGGGGGCCAGGAATCCCCAGTTTTCTAAAGCGGCGATTGGGTCAAAATCAGGGTAGCGATCGCGTTTATTACACACAATAACCAGGGGTTTTCCCTGGGTCAGCAGTTGGCGCAACGCCTCTGCCTCCACGGCAGTGATATCCCCCGCCAACACCAATAAAATCAAATCAGCGTCTTGGGCCACCTCCTGGGCCATATCGGCCCGAATGTCCCCTTCCACCTCGTCCAAACCAGGGGTGTCAATCAATTCCACCTGTAACTGGGATGAATTGTCCGGGGGTTCCCAATAGACGGACCGAGGCCACTTAGTTACCCCATGAAGTGGCCCGGTTTGGAACACTTCCTGCTGCACAAGGGCATTAATCACCGATGATTTACCCCGACTGACTAGGCCAAATACCGCCACTCGCACAATCCCTTTTTCAAGTTTGGCCAGATTTTGGCTCACTTGGTCGAGGTGGGACTGGAGGGTGGGTCTGGCGGCGGCTGGGCCACCACCAGACATCAGTTGGGGTGAATAGCGTTTTAAGGTCTGCTGAAGGCTGGCTTGTACCTGTTCCAGCATCCTAAACGGTTTGGTGCTAGTCATAATAGCTTGAGCGGTGGAACCTGCCTAGGGGGCTACGGGAATATCAGTAGGGCGGGTTGAGCCACCCCAGCGATCGCTAAATTGCTTAATGCCCTGATCCACCAATCCCTGCAAGAAATCTCCCCGCTGGTAGGTCTGGAACACCTGTTGCATAATTTGACCCAAACGGTCGAGATTCCAACCTAAACTGGCGGCACCATCTTGGGCTGGGCGATCGCCCCTCACCGCTTGAGCCACACCCAACTCTTCCAAATACTGGATCACACTCAATCCAGCGACATGGGTGAGATAAGCGGCACTGATGCCCTGTACGGCTCCCCCTGCGGCAAACGTGAGGGTATGGGTTTTGAGCAATGGGGCGATGGTTTGGGTTGCCAATTCGACTAAGCCCAATTTCACCATCAGTTCGGCCAGGGTACCAGTGGCAACTTTGGCTTGTGCCA